>CANMLK010000037.1 GCA_947498445.1 Beijerinckiaceae bacterium | reverse complement strand
CGGCAAAGGCAAAGCTACCGCCGGAACCTGCCCCTCAAAAATGACCTGAGAAATACAATAAGGCCCCCGATATCGGGGGCCTTATTGCTTCAACACCTGCTGCACTTTTCCTCCGGCTAAACGCTGCAGAATCTCTCCGGCGTTGACATCCTTGGGTTCAAGACGCACTTTTGCCCCGCATAACAGCCAAGGCCCTGCGGGCTGGACTTAGGTCAGCGGGACAAAAGTTCGCATCATCCTTTGGGACACTAACGGTTGGAACGGCAACCTTCGCATCGAAGGTGGGGCAGGTTCAGCTATCTCCCCCTTACAGGCCGACTTTCTTGAAACGCACCCTGAGCCGCCTTCCAACAAGCTCTCAGGTTTTTACCGTTGTCCGTGCAGACAGAGCGGCTCACTTTGTGAGCCTGCCTATCATGCAAGCTCAGCCTTTATCTTAACCTGAAACTGGAGCAGCTGGCCAATTGCACGTTCTCGATTTTGGAGATCAGCCAGGTCGAGGCGCGGTTGATACTCGCCGCAGAATGCGGCCTGCGGAGGTCCTCCTAACCGGCCTACTCACCCAATTTCAGTCCCAATGCTGTCACAAATCACCTTCTAATTTGTGACAAATCGTTGCCCAAGCCCCTGTATACTGCTATGAGAAAAACACGGTTTATCAGGGCTTTCTGCAAATCTTTGTAGCTCAGCTGGATGTATCGGTGCCCCCTCCGAAGGCAAAGGTCACACGTTCGTGTCGTGTCGGGTGCGCCAATTAAATCAATGACCTAGCGAATTTTAGACCCCCTAAAGTACCCCTAAAAACTATAAACGGATCGTCAACGGATTTACCCTGTTCACGTTTCGTTATATAGTCATCTTAGCTAGGCTTTTGCTTAACCATGGGGCGGGGCGATGGATGGGGTGATTTCAGAACTGAAATCCAAGAAGGTCCGTAAGGCTAAGGTTGAGCTGGAAAGCCGCTCATTTAAGGACGGGGCTATCTACCTGTTCAAGCGAGCCGACTATGTGAAGCCCATCCTCGGTTTCCATGTGTGAACTCCGGCGTCGCGCGCGCGACAGGGAGGACATTGATGGCCCGCAAAAGATCTGGAATTCCCCTGGCCGTTGTTCTGAGTGCTGGCTTAAGCGCCTTCAGCGCCCGCGCCGCTTTGGCGGACCCGATTGCGGACTTCTACAAGAGCAGGCAGGTGACGCTCACGGTCGGGTCTACCGCTGGCGGGGGCTACGACCTCTATGCCCGCCTCGTCGGGCGTCATATCGGCCGGTATCTGCCTGGCAATCCCAACGTCATCGTGACGAACATGCCTGGAGCAGGCGGAAACACGTCCGCCGCCTACGTCGCCAATATCGGCGCGAAGGATGGGACGGTGATCGGCGCGGTCCAGACCGGCACATTGCTCGACCAGCTCATCAGCGCCAATGCAGCGCAGCTCAAGCACGACGCGCGCACGCTCAATTACGTCGGCAGCGCCAATTCGGAAGTGTTCACCTGCCTCGTGGACGCTTCGCTCCCGATCAAGAGCTTCGCCGATCTTTTCCAGCAGGAGATCATCTTCGGTTCAAGCGGCGGCACAACACGGGACATGCCTGTCGCCCTCAGGAACATTCTGGGCGCGCGCATCAAGCTCGTCCCCGGATACGGCGGCACGCGCGAGATTGGAATGGCGATCGAGCGCAAGGAAGTCAACGGATTGTGCGGCATGGGATGGACTTCGATCCAGTCCCAACGGCCCGAATGGTTTGAAAAGAAGATGGTGCGCGTGCTGGTGCAGGAATCAGCCGTCGGCGATTCCGCCCTCAACCAGCAGGGCGTCCCGCTTTCGGTTTCATTCGCAAAAGACACCGAACAGCGCCAGATGCTGGAATTGCTGTATTCGCAGGGCGTATTCACGCGCCCCTTCATCATGGCGCCCGAGGCGCCCAAGGAGCGGGTCACCGCCATGCGGGAGGCTTTCGTCAAGGCGCTCTCCGATCCGCAGGCGAATGCGGAAGCCGTCAAGCAGAAACTGGTGATCACAATCATCAATGGTCAGGATCTGCAGGAAATGGTGCGCAAAATCTACTCGACGCCGGCGGCAACGATTGAAAAGCTCAAGCGGGCGCTCGCCAGCGAATGACCCCAGAGGGCGCACGGCGCCCTTCATGAGGGCGGGCGCAGGAACGATGACGCTGAATTGAAAGTCGGCGCCGTTTTGGCGCTTTGCGTGGACGTCTCCGTCTCATGCACCGCGCGCGCCCTAAGCCGGAACTTGCCAAGCGAGGCGTGGGACGGCAAAATAAGCTCGGACGAGATTTGAGTGTGTGTACGCCAGCTTGATAACTGGCCATTTGAGCGTGGGAAACGACGATCATGATGACGGATGATGGGATCGCCAATACTGGCGCGATGAACGCGGGATCTTCACTCAGGCTTGCATCGGGCGGCCTCAACCGCCGGTCGTTTCTGTTCGGCTCCGCCGTAAGTGTCGGCGCCCTGGGGCTCGCGGGTTGCGTGGCGACCGACGGCATGAGCAGCATGGAGGCGGCGGCGCTCTATGGGCCCGCTCCCGACAAGAAATTTCCGATCCCGGCCGCTGATATCAGCAAGGTCGATCCAAAATATTATCGCCGGACAGTGCGCTACGAGAGCAAGGAAGCGCCCGGCACAATCGTCGTCGATCCCAGCAATTATTATGTTTACCGTATCGAAGGCGACGGCAACGCCACCCGCTACGGGGCGAATGTCGGCCGTCAGGGATTCCTGTGGAGCGGCGACGCCTATGTCGGGCGCAAGGCGGAATGGCCGACCTGGACCCCACCGAGAGAAATGATCAAGCGCCAGCCGGAAGCGGCCAAATGGGCGAGCGGCATGCCTGGCGGGCCGGAGAACCCGCTCGGCGCACGCACGCTCTATTTGTATCAGAACGGCAGGTACACACTTTACACGATCTATGCGTCCAACGATCCCGAAACCATCGGGACCAATCTGACGAGCGGTTGCACCGGGCTCATCACGCAGGACATGATGGACCTTTACGATCGCACGGCGGTGAAGACGAAAGTGGTTGTCCTTCCGGCGTAGGGTCTTTCGCCGCGAAGCAACTTTGTGAGCCGACGCTGTCGGGCGGCGGCTCACAAAAGCAGCTTTTTTAAATGACCCCTTGCCAACCTGCAAGAATAGCCACGGACGAATACTTACCGGTTCTCCCGGTGTTGATCTTCCAACCCGTAAAGCGAAGACTGGCGATGCACGAGGATGCGCACAAACCTACGCATCTAAAGCAATCGCTGCGGGAGAGACAGATGCTTCACCTTGACTGGGTTCGGGAGCTTTACTTTATCCTCGGAATAACGGCGGGCACATGCACGATCGCGGTCGTTTACGCCTCGCTGGAAAAGGTCTTCCCATTTCTGCGCGGCGGACTTGGCCGGATGCATTAAGCGGGACGCCAGAGACGGGCGTCAGTGTGCGGGGCGCCAGTAGCTGGAACTGGTGCTGAAAGACCTTCTCTCCATTGCCAGCCTCGCGATCAAGGATCGGGAGACTGGTTTCGTCTGACCATCCAAAAACATATTGGACCATCAGGTCGACCCGCGCCCTCGACAGAAGCGCGCGCGACTTGGATCGTGTCGCGCTTCTGTCGGTCGTCTGGCGGCTTCAGTGCTCGCGGAATAACTTTCCATACCCCTCCACGCGATCATTCACACCGGCAAGGCGCATGCCTTCCCAGATGATCGCCTGCAAGGCGGTGATGACATTGACGCCGAATTCCTGCTCCAGCGGCTCGATGGATTCAATCGTCGCCCAATGGGGGCATCCGTAGATAAGGGTGTCGATGTCCGGGTGTTCGCGCAACAGCTCGCGGCCCAGTTCAAGCGCCTTCTCCGGCGGAATGCGATTGTAGTCCTGCAGGCGCGCGTTGGCGTGTTTGCGCCCCAACAACTCCATACCTGCGCCAAGAGAGCCGCTGGCTGAATCCCCAATTTTGCGCGGCACGGCGGGGTTTATCGTGCCTACCTTGCGGGCGCCAACTGCGGCGAGCGCGCGCTTTTGCGCCATGGAGCTTGAGCTGACCGGGCGGCCATATTTTTGCGTCAGCTCTTCAAGCACGCGCTCGAGATTGCCCTTGCCATGCGCGATATTGGTCGGCGCGCCGCCCATGATGATGACGTCCGCCCCTGCGGTGGCGAACGCATCGGCGGCGCGGATGCCCTGCTCATGGACGCTCTCGAGTTGATCCTGCGAGTGCTCGGTTATTTGCAATGTCAGCAGCGAGAGCAGAACGCCGTCTGGCGCGATCTGGTAAAAATATCTTGGCAAAAGCTCCGTGACGAAAGCGACCGACGAATAGCCTATGCGCGCGCGAAGTTCTGTCATCTCACCCTCCCAAACACTGTCAGAGTCATGATCGTCATACCACGGGCGTCGTCAATCTTCGCCCTTGCGTGTGATCTGTGGATTGCGCAGCAGGTAAATTGCGACACACACCATCGCGAGGCTTGTGAGACCTCCGACTACATAGAAAGCGTAGCGAAGGCCAACAAGTTCGCCGATGGCGCCCATGAGGAGCGGCGCCACAATGGACGCAAGCCTGTTGGCTGTTCCGCGCAGGCCCACGGCCTTGCCCTGATTGGAGCGCCCGGCGCCGCGCAAGACGAGCGTGATGACAAGCGGCTGTGCAAGCCCGTTCATGCCGGAGCGCAGGAACATGGCGATTTGTAACATGAGGTAAGTGCCAAGCAGCGGCGTGATGCAGATGAGCAAAACGCCCGCCCAGAGCGAGAGCAGCACAATCCAGAAGCCGCTCACATAGCGCATCAACGGCGCCGTGAGCAGCGAGAACACAGCGGCGCCGATCGCGCCCGCAGGACTGAGCAAGCCGATGGCTGTGCCCGCGATGCCCATTTCCGTAAGCCATGCGACGTAGAAGGAACCCTGCACGGAATTGCCCATGTGCATCAGAGCGCCAAGGCCAACGATGATGGCGACCGAGGGCGCCGAGATGAGGCCGAACGCGAGCTTGTAATCGCTCCAGCGCGGCATCAGGCTGCGCAAGCCTTTCAAGGGCGGCCCGATTGCGCCCGAGACAGGACGCACCGCTTGCTCTGGCAACATAAGCGCGCAAATGACGCTGCCCGACGCCCACAGCGACATGAGAATGAAAGCGCCCCATGGGCCCGCGAGGTCCCACGTCACGCCCGCCATAGGCGGCGCCACAAGCTGGCCGAAGCGAATGACGAAACTCAATCGTCCCGCATAAGTGGTTCGGCCATGCATGTACTGGCCGATCATGGTCTGCGCGCCAAGCCAACCCATCGACTCGGCAAGACCAAGGAACAATTGCAGGAAGATAAGCGCCCAGATGCCGGGGGCGAGCGGATAGACGAGCGGCAGCAGAACCGCCGCCACAGTGCAAAATAGCAGCACGCGCCGCGCGCCAAGCCGGTCCATGAGAGCGCCGGCGTGAATGGAGAAAAGAAGAGGCAGCAGGTGCGCGGCGCCGAACACCAGCCCGAACACGAAAGGCGACGGGTTCATCGTGTACGCGTAGAGCGGAATCACGACAGAGGCGACGTGGAACACCGAGGTCGTGAAGAGCCCGACCCCATAGATGGCGATCTGCGTGCGCCAGGGCACATCACGTGGATTGGTCGACGCGGATTCATTCATGCGGTAGGGACGAGGCCTTTTGAAAATGGAAAACGGCGCACAGGAGTATGCGTAATCATAGGGAGCGCGGCCGTTCCGTCAAACCTGAGAGACCTGTTTGCGTCTGTGCGGATTTCCCTTTACGGTCGTGCAAAAATATCGGGAGGAAAATCGCATGATAAGCGGAAACCGCTTCGCGCATATCTACAGCCCTAATGTTTCTTTCGCACGTACGCTTCTATCAGGAGCCGCTATTGTGGTGGTGCTTGCGGCAGCCAGCCTTGTGGCGCAGCCTGCGCGCGCTGACGCCGTGTCCGACTTCTACAAGGACAAGCGCGTGCGCATGGTCATCGGCTACACGACGGGCGGCGGTTACGATTCATACGCCCGCGTACTGGCGCGATTCATCGGCAAGCATATTCCCGGCACCCCGCTCGTCATCTCGCAAAACATGCCAGGCGCCGGCAGCCTGCTTGCAACCAACTGGATAGCCAACGCTGCGCCACGCGACGGAACAGTTATCGGCGCCATCAACCGCGGCATTCCCTTCGAATCTTTGACAGGGGGCAAGGGCGTTCAGTTTGATCCGCTGAAGCTTGGGTGGGTCGGCAGCCTTGGCAAAGAGGTCAACGTCACCATCGCCTGGCACACATCGAAGGTGAAAAAGGCCGAACAGCTCTTTACCGACGGCTTGATCGTCGGCGGAACAGGCTCAGGCGCTGACAGCGCGATCTATCCCGCCATCATGAACAACCTGCTCGGCGCGAAGATAAGGCTCATTGCGGGATACCCGGGCGGCAATGATGTCAATATCGCGCTTGAGCGTGGTGAGATCGAAGGCCGGCCGAGCCCGTCCTGGTCGAGCTTGCGGTCGGGACGCGCAGACTGGATACGCGACGGCAAGATCGTGCCGATCTGGCAATTGTCCTTGTCCAAACACCCCGATTTGCCAAACGTGCCGCTGGCGATCGACTTCGCGAAAAACGCGGAGGACCGCCAGATCATGGAGTTCTTCTTCGCGCGTCAGGAAATGAGCCGTCCCTATGTGACGACGCCTGACACCGACGCTGCGCGCCTCAAGGCGTTGCGCGACGCCTTCATGGCGACGACGAAGGATGCGGAGTTTATCGAAGCGACCAAGACGCAGGACGTGGAGCTCGACCCCATCAGCGGCGCGGAG
Source organism: Beijerinckiaceae bacterium (assembly GCA_947498445.1). Taxonomy (GTDB): domain Bacteria; phylum Pseudomonadota; class Alphaproteobacteria; order Rhizobiales; family Beijerinckiaceae; genus Terripilifer. Next base: position 15,701 of record CANMLK010000037.1, on the reverse strand, counting down.
ATCGACGAATTGTTGAAGCGCGTTTTCGCAACGCCCAAACACGTCATTGAACGGGCGACGCAACTAGCCCGCTCTGAAGTGCCTACACAGCAGGCTGTCATCACGAGCGTGAAAGTGACGGCGCCGTTGCTCCGCGTGGAGGGGAAAGGCGCCTCGATCATCTTCAACAATGCTGGCGCAGAGACAAAGGCGCTGGTCAGCGCGGCCCGCACGAAGATCACCATTGCGGGCCAGGACGCCAAACGCGACAGCCTCAAGGAGGCTCTGATCTGTGAGATGGATTATGCGGGCCCCGGCGGAGAAGTCCGCAGCATGGCGTGCAAGTAAGTTGATACACAGAGTTCAACAAACAGGGCGGCGATTGCGCCGCCCTTATTACTTATTCGTAGAATGCGCCTTCGCGGAAACGCACCGTCATCTCGCGATTGTTTTCCGGCGCATGGGGCTCGATCTGCTGGCCATGCATACCAATGCGGGCGTTCGGATCGCCGCCTTCCCTGGTGATCGACTCGATGCGCAAAACGACGAGCGGCTCATCGCCTGAATTTTCAAAGCAATAATAGCAGCCAGACGGCAGCATTACGCCTTCATTGCGCGTGAGTTCGCGCTCCTCGCCGCGCGGGCCGTAGTACCGCGCCTTGCCCATCAGCACGATGAAGGAATGATCCTGCCCATGATGGGCGTGCATGGCGTTCTCGCCGCCGCCTGCTGCATAGCAGCGGATCTTGATTTGCAAATTGCCTGTGTCGGCCAGCAGATGGCGGAAACTGCCTTCATCGAGCAGCTGAATTTTCAGTTTGAAGAAATCGGGCGGCGGCGATTGCGAAAAACCAACGACGGCGCCCTCTTTGGGATCAGCCATGCGCCCGCGCGTGGTCAGAGTGTCAGTCATCGTGTCCTCCAATAATAATATTCAGCTGGCGTTTTGCGTAAGGCTAGCGCCAAAGCTGCGAGAGCGCAAACAGGCGCTATGAGCGCTTGCGGCGCGCAATGACCTCTATTTCAAGATGCTTGGGGGTGTTGGCGAGTTCGTCCACGACTTCGAACGTGACAACATGCGGCTGCACGGGCGCCGCCAGACGAAACCGTTCCAGCATCCAGCCTGGCGCCGCCTTGCCGCGCTGAAGGAACAGGCTGGCGCTGCAAACGTCCGCCCACGTGACGCCTTCCAGATCGAGCGCGCTTTGCACTTGCGCGAAAGCCTTGTCGAATTGCGCGTCCATCGTGTCGCCCTCCTCCGCCATGCCCGAAAGAAACAGCCAGTCATCGACGCTGAGATAATGCGCGTAGCGACGGGGCGGATCGAACGTCACGATGCGGCGGGTGGCGCGATCGAGCGGGCGCACAGCGTAGAACTCCACCGCCACCACGCCCTCGCCGCTCATGCGCTGACGCGAGAAGAAACTTGAGCTTGCGGACCGAAATTCGCCGCGCAGCAATCGTTCGCGTTCATCGTTGAGCGCAGCGGCGCTTTCGCGGTCGCGCATCCACAAGCGCGAGAGCGCGACATCTACGTTCGAAAGCCCCTCTTCAGCCAGCGCTGCGCGGCAGGCCGCAACAACGCTTTCAAGCTGTTTTCCCGGCGCGCCGCTGGCGCCCTCGGCGCTGACAAGTGTGATTTCGCCGCCCTGAAGATAAATGCGCCTGATCTTCGCCATGATCGCTTTCCTCGCCCACGCGCCTGCGCCCTTGCGGCGCCCGCCAACCCTCGTCACTATGCCTGCACGCGTTCGCAACGCCCAGAGGGGAGATACACATGGTCACCGAGGCTCCCACCGCTCCCGCGCTTGTCGCCGATGCACACGACGAATTTTATCTGATGGATCATCCCGATTCGACCGAGGAGATCCCCATCCTCGACATTTCGCCCGCGTTAAGCGGCGCGCCGGGCGCGCTGGAGGCGGTCGCCAGTCAATTACGACAGATCACCGAGACTATCGGGTTTTTCTACCTCAAGGGACATGGCGTTTCCCCGGACCTTGTGGACCGCGTCTTTGCGCAATCACGCCTCCTGCACGGCTTGCCAACGGATGAAAAGGCGAAGATTGCGCACCGGTTCACCGACTCGTTTCAAAGCGGCTACGTCGCGCCCGCCACGCCTCGCTCCGCATCGGCGAACGTCGACATCATCGCAAAAGCCAAGCCGAACCTGCTCGCCAAATTCCTCGTCACGCTGGAGCGGGCGCAGGATCATCCCGACTACAAGCCCATGAACGTCTGGCCGGAAAGCCTGCCGGACTTCAAGGATATCGTGTCGGAATATCACGCCGCCATCCTCAAGCTCGGGCGATCCTTTTTGCCAATCTGGGCGACGTCGCTGGGGATGCCTAAAAACTACTTCGACGCCTTCTTCGGCCATCCGCACCTGACGCTGTCGCTGCTCCACTATCCGCCGCAGAAGAAGGCGCCCGGCGACCGGCAATATGGCCTCGCGCCCCATCACGACAACAGCTTCATGACCTTCCTCGCGCAGTCCAATGTTCCGGGCCTCGCCGTGCGCATGCCGTCGGGCCACTGGAAGCTTGTCGAAAATATTCCCGGCACGTTCCTCGTCAATACGGGCAACGTTATTACGCGCTGGACGAACGAGCTTTATCTGTCGACCAAGCATCGCGTCATCAACACGGCCGACGTGGATCGCTATTCGATTCCGGTCTTCTTTGGGCCGAGCGGCGATGCGCTGATTGAATGCATCCCGACGTGCAATTCAGACGACAATCCGGCGCGGCATGCGCCAATCACCTATCGGCAGTTGCGCGAATGGTATTACGGTCTGCGAGACGGTTAGTAGAACGCCGGTGGGCGGGAGCGAAAAATATGAAAAGCTGGCGCGGGCGTTTGCATAAAGGTGTTCTCTGCTTCGCGCTGGCGGGCGGCGCATGGGCGAGCGCAAAATCGGCTCTGGCGCAGGCGCCTTTTTATCAGGGTAAGACAATCCAGATCGTTGTCGGGTTTGGGCCCGGCGGCGGTTATGACGCTTATGCACGTCTCATCGCACGCACGATTGGCGCTCACATCCCCGGCAATCCAACTTTCATCGTGCAGAACATGCCGGGCGCTGGCAGCCGTGTCGCGGCGAACTGGCTTTACAACGTGGCGCCGCGTGATGGCACCGCGCTCGGCACCATCGTGCAGAGCACGCCAGTTGATCAGGTGTTCGGCGAAGCAGGCATCAAGTTCGACGCCGCGCGTTTCGCCTGGATCGGCAATCCCATTGTCGACAACCTCGTGTCCATCACCACGCGCCAGTCCGGCCTTGCGACCATGGAGGATGTGAAGGCAAAGGGTGGGCTCATCTGCGGCAGCTCAGGCGCCGGACCCACCGTCAGCTTTCCGAACACGATCGCAAAACTGCTGGGCACGAAAGTGCAGGTCGTTGCGGGTTATCCTGGCGTGAGCGCGATCACGCTGGCGATGGAGCGCGGCGAACTCAATTGCAATGGCGGGCAAGCCTGGTCGTCCATGAAGGCGACAATGTCCAACCTGATGAAGGACGGCCAGTTGAACGTCGTCGTGCAATGGGGCGCGGCGGCTGATCCCGACATTTCAGCCGTCATGGGGCGCAAGGTTCCGCTGGTTCAAGATTACGCGCGCTCGGACGCCGAGAGGGTCGCCCTGGCGCTGCTGGGCTCCACCGCCGCCCTCAGCCGTCCGCTGCTCGGCCCCCCCGACATGCCGACGGACCGCGTGAAAAGCCTGCGCGCCGCTTTTGACGCAACGATGGTCGACGCCAGCTTTCTTGCGGACGCGAAAAAGTCCGGCATGGACATCAAGCCGCTCTCGGGCGTCGCTGTTCAGAAGATCGTCGAGGATCTCGTGAAATCCAGCCCCGCTGACGTGGCGCTGGCCGCTGAACTGGTCAAATAGCTCAGCCCCTCGCGGCTTTTTGCGAAGGTTGAGATCGCGCTCGCAGCGGGGTAGGTTCGTTGCAACGCGTTCGGCGAATGCGGGCAGGAGGAAACAGCGTCGAGGGTTAGCCTCGTCGCAGCGGGGCTTTTTCAGTCGCGCACAGCAAGGAGAATCACATGGCGTATACGAGTTGGAGAGGCGTTGTTGGTTGCATCAAGCCGACGATGCGCCCGGGCGGCATTGAAGAACTGATTCGGCTGTTGCCGGACGGCATTTGTCTGCTGCCGCTGTTCCTCGACATCCGCAAGGGAACGGTTGCCGAATTCGAACGCGCCGTTGAGCCCTACGAGCCACTGCTCGATAAGCTCGCCGAAGCGAAAGTGGACCTGCTGCATCCCGAAGGCGCGCCGCCGTTCATGCTGAAAGGCTATCAGGGCGAGTGCGACATCATCAAGCGCTGGGAAGACAAGTATCAGATCCCGGTCTTCACTTCGGGCTCCAACCACGTGCGCGCGATGAAGGCGCTGGGTGTGAAGAAGTTCATCGGCGCGACGTATTTCACCGGGCCGATCAACGACATGTTCGCCAGTTACTTCGTTGGCGCCGGCTTCAACGTGCTTGGCATGGAAGGGCTGGACGTGCCGTTCGCGGACGTGGGGCAGCTTTCACCTTATGAAGTCTATGCTCACGTCAAGAAAATCTACCTGCGCAACCCCACCGCCGACGGCATCTATTTACTCGGCAGCGGCTGGCGCATCATGGAGATGATTCAGGAACTGGAGGACGATCTGGGCGTACCGGTCATCCATCCGATTCCGACCCGCGCATGGGAAATACAGCGCCGCCTGCACGTGCGCCGTCCCGTCGAGGGCTATGGCCGCCTGTTGTCGGAAATGCCCGCGGACTAAGCGCGCGAACCACGACGCAAATGCACGAAGGCGGCGCCGGTTCGTATCCGCGCCGCCTTTGTCGTTACATCACAAACTTTGTCGTTACATCGCAATTGCGCCGCCGCGCGAACGCCATCCGCCTGTGCCCCCGGCGTAGTGAACAGCGTCCTTGCGGCCATGTTCGATCACTGCCTTAAGTGCGCGCGCCGAACGCCCACCGGCCTGGCACACAAGCACAATTGGCTTGTCGGTGGGCAATTGCGCCGGATCAAAACGCGAGAGCGGATGGTTGATCGCGTTCGGAATATGCCCCGCGTCATATTCGCCCGGTTCGCGCACATCGATGACGTGGCAATCGCCCGCCAGACAGGCATCCTGCAAGTGCTCATGCTCGATGGCTGGCACGCTTGTCGAGCTCGTCAATTCGGCGATCAGCTTTGCGAAAGACATATCGGCTCCTCCAGCACGGGCGCGGTTTACTTGATCGGCGGTTTTGGCAAACGGCTTTCGCCGGGCTCGATGGTGAAATCAAAATCAAGCGTGTACCACGGCGCCTCGACGCCATCTTCCGGCGCGGCTTCGTCGTGGCGCACGTAATCACCCACAAGCGCGCGCGTGACGCCAAATTGCGGATCGTTGTTGAGCAGCGGGTCACCGTCGACGTAGACCTGCGAGATAAGCGTCTTGAACTTGGGCTTCACGATCATGAAGTGCATGTGCGCGGGCCGGAAGTGCTGGCGGTTTTGCGCGCGCAACAGATCGCCCACGGGCCCGCCGACGGGCAGCGGATATCCGGCGGGCCTGACTGTCTTGAACCAGAAGCGCCCGTCCGCATCACTGGTGAACATGCCGCGCAGGTTCATCTCGGCCTGTTCGGGGTCCTGCTGCTCGTAGAGGCCGACGGGCGACGAGTGCCAGATGTCGATATCCGCGCCAGCAACCGCCGCGCCATTGCGATCAAGCACGCGGCCCCGCACGTAAAGCGTGGGGCCGGGCGTGGGCGAGCGCAACAACGTGCCCCCATTCGCCACGCGGGGCACATGCATGCGCCAGAACGGCCCGAGCAGATTGGCGGTCGTCTCCGACTCGCCCATGTTTCCATTATTGAGCAGGCAAACGAGCTGTGACACGCCGAGCGACCCGGCCATCACCGCCGCCTCGTTGTGCGAGTCGTTGCTGGCCTGTCCAACGCGGTTGATGATGGCGAGCGCGGCCTGAAACTCGGGCTCGGTGAGCTTCACCTGCCTGATAAATTGATGCAGGTGGTCCGCAAGCGCGACCATGATTTCGCGCAGACGCGGATCAGGCGTCTTCTGCATTTCAGCGAGAACGACGTCCGTGAGATGCCGCTGGTCCTTCACGATCATTGTGCAATCCTCCAAACGCGATTTAAGCGCGCGAGAGCATGAAGGCAAACGGGAAAAGCGCTGCCGCGCGGCACACATAAAAACGGCGGACCGAAGCCCGCCGTTTCATAACAATCCTGCCTGCGCAGATTACTTCTTCTGCGCCGCCATGGCTTCCTTGAGCACAGGCGTCCAGCGGGCGACTTCGCTGACGACCAGCTTCTGCAGCGCGGCCGATCCGCGCTCGGCGCCTTCCGGGATCACGGCGCCAAGATCGTCGAGGCGCTTGCGGGCGTTGGCGTCGTCGAGGGCCTTGCTCAGCGCGTCGCTCAACTTGTCGACGATAGCCTGCGGCGTTCCCTTCGGCGCGAAGACGGCGTTCCACGCGCTGACTTCGTAACCGCCAAGACCAGCTTCCTTGGTGGTCGGCAGGTTCGGCAATGCTGGCGAACGCTTGGGCGTGGCGATTGCGAACGCCTTGACGGCGCCCGCGTTGATCTGACCCACCAGATTGACGATCTGGTCAGTCATGTAATCCACCTGACCCGAAAGCATGTCGTTCAGCGCCGGGCCTGTGCCGGTATAGGGAATGTAGGTCGACTTGATCCCGAGCATCGAGTTCAGGAGAATGCCGGTCGAGTGCGACACCGAGCCGACGCCTGCGTGCGCGTGGTTGGCCTTGTCGCCCTGCTTCTTCGCCCAGGCGATAAAGCCCTGGAGATCTTCCGCGGGCACTTTCTTGGAGCCGACAATGATGATCGGCGTGCCGGCGGCGACGCCAATCGGCGCGAAGTCGGCGGCGGGATTATACTTCAGATTGGGGTAGAGAGCCGGGGCCGCCCCGTGCGTGCCCATGTGGCCCATCATGATCGTGTAGCCGTTGGGTTGCGCTTCAGCGCCACGCGTGATGCCGGTGGTGCCGCCCGCGCCTGCGACATTTTCAATGATGATCTGCTGACCGAGGAAACGCGACATCGGCTCGGCGACGAGGCGCGCGATAATGTCGGTCGGGCCACCGGCCGCAAACGGGACGATCATCGTGACGGGCTCGGTCGGATAATTCTGGGCCAAAGCCGGGCCGGCGAAAAGTGCCGTCAAACCAGCGACTGCGACTAGAAGTTTTTTCATCTTAGGTCTCCCCTCCGGAGCATTGTTCTGCCCGCTCTTACTTAGGTCGAGCGTCGCGCAAAAAAAAGGGCGCGACAAACCGCGCCCTCTTCCACTTTAGCCTAGCAGGCGGGTGGCCGCCTGCAAAGCCGAGCGCGCAAAGCAGCTACTCCTGAAACGCCTGATCGCGTTTTTTGCTCATAGCAGGCAACAGGGCGATCACGAGCATAATCAAGGCGACCGCGAGCAAGGTGGCGGACACGGGCCGCTCGATGAACGTCGTGAAGCTGCCACGCGACAGAATCAGCGCCTGACGGAGTTTTTCCTCCATCAGTTTGCCAAGCACGAAGCCCAGCAGCATCGGCGCCGGCTCAAAGCCCAGCTTGATCATGATGTAGCCGACCAACGCGAAGAACGCCGTGAAGTAAACGTCCTGGATCGAGTTGTTGATCGAGTAGATGCCGATCGAACAGAAGATCAGAATCGCCGGGAACATCAGGCGATAGGGCACCTTCAGCAGCTTCACCCAGATGCCGACGAGCGGCAGGTTGATGATGACCAGCATGGCGTTGCCGATCCACATCGAAGCGATCATGCCCCAGAACAATTCCGGGTTCTTGGTCATGACCTGCGGGCCGGGAATGATGCCATGGATCGTCATCGCGCCAACCATGAGCGCCATGACCGCGTTGGGCGGGATGCCTAATGTTAGCAACGGAATGAAGGCGGTTTGCGCGCCGGCGTTGTTGGCCGACTCAGGCCCCGCGACACCCTCGATGGCGCCCTTGCCGAAGCGGCTCGGGTCCTTCGCGAGTTTCTTTTCCATGGCGTAGGACGCGAACGGCCCCAGCACGGCGCCGTTGCCGGGCAGAATGCCCAGGATACTGCCGATAGCCGTGCCGCGAAGCACCGGCTTGATCGACTGCTTTATCTCCGACCAGTTGGGCAGAAGATTGCCGATCTTGCTACGCACCACGTCGCGCGCTTCCGGGTTTTCCAGATTGCGGATAATTTCCGCGAAACCGAAAATGCCCATGGCGAGCGGCGCGAAGTCGACGCCGTCCGACAATTGCTGGATGCCCAGCGTGACGCGTTCCTGCCCGGTCTCAAGATCAGTGCCCACAGTTGCGAGCAACAGTCCAAGGAAGACCATCAGGAGGGCCTTGAGGATGGAGCCGCGGGCCAGCACTGTTGAGAAAACAAGGCCCATGACCATGAGCGAAAAATATTCGGCAGGACCGAACAATTGCGCGAACCTGGTGAGCGGAGCGCCCAATGCGGCAATGAAAATCGTGGCGACACAGCCCGCGAAAAACGAGCCAAGGGCTGCGACGCCCAGCGCCACGCCCGCCCGGCCCTGCTTGGCCATCTGGTGCCCATCGAGCGTTGTGACGACCGCGGTGGCCTCACCGGGGATGTTTACCAGAATGGCTGTCGTCGAGCCGCCGTACTGCGCGCCGTAATAGATGCCCGCGAGCATGATCAGCGCGCCGGTGGGGTCCAGGCCGAAGGTAATCGGCAGCAGCATGGCGATCGTCGCGACAGGGCCAACGCCCGGAAGCACGCCAACAAGCGTGCCGATCATGCAGCCAAGGAAGCAAAGGAACAGATTCTGGAGTGTGAACGCCACTCCAAAGCCCATCGCAAGGTTTGAAAAAATATCCATCATCCCCTCCGGATCAGATGAAAGTGATGATGGGGATAGGCAGGCCAAGCAGAAACTTGAACAAGCCAATGCAGAACGCCGTCATGACGACGGCGAAGATGGCCGCTTCCACCGGCCGCACGTCTGCGGTGGCGAAAGAAGCGAACATCATCGAGAGCGGGCCGGCGACGATAAGACCGAGCCAGCGCACGGTGAGCCCGAAAAGGATGAGTCCGCCGAGCACGAAGAAGAGCCCGCGCACATGCGGTGTCGTAAGTCTTTCGCCGCCTTTGACGAGTGACATGATCACCAAGAGGACGCCCCCGGCGCCAAGTATGACGGCAATCGACATTGGCAACATGCCGGCGCCCATGGCCCTCAACGAGCCACGTGGAAGGTCCCACGCCTGCCAAAGGAAAAAGAGGGAAATGAGGATCAGGAATACGCCTGCACCCACGTCCTGCAGAATTCCGCGTCCGGATTCTTTATCCGGCTCGCCCGAGATTTGCTCGCTCATAGACAACGCGCCCTTCCTTCTTAAATCCCCACGGTTGAACCGCTGGAAACCTGTTTTCCAGTTTTTCCGAGCAATGCCACGACCGCAGTTCGTGCGCCAGCCTAAAAAGACGGTCGCTCCGTATTTTTACGGGAAGCAGGATTGCGCTGGCGAAGCCTACCCGCCAGCGCGAAGCGTATCAGGCCAGTTTTTCTGCAAAGAACGCCAGCGTGCGCGACCGCGCAAGATCTGCGCTTCCTTTTTCAAAGCTGGCGCGCTCATCGCAGTTGAACCCGTGTCCCGCCGGATAAACGAAGACAGGGACACCTGGCTGGTTCGTCTTCACCTTTTCAACGTCGGCCATCGAGATGGAATGATCCGTCTCGCCGAAATGGAGCATGACTGGAACCTTCGGCTCCTTGTCCGACATGGCCGCAACGCCGCCGCCATAATAACCAACGGCTGCAGCCACGCCGGGAATAGCGTTGACCGCCGTCGCGTAGGCGAGCGTGCCACCCCAGCAATATCCGACGACGCCGACCTTGCCGGCTGGCTTCACAACCTCGACGGCCGCCTCGATATCCAGCAGGGTCTTGGGCAATTCGGTCTGGCCGCGCGTCGCGATGCCCTTCTTGGGATCATCGCCCGTGTAACCGAGTTCGAGGTTTGGCTCGACGCGGTCGAACAGCGCCGGCGCGATGGCGAGATAGCCCTGCGCGGCGTAAAGGTTTGCAACCTTGCGAATGTGCTGGTTGGCGCCGAAGATTTCCTGCAGCACCACAATGGCGCCCTTGGGCGCTCCCGCAGGGCGGGCCACATACGCGCCGATCTTCTGGCCGTCCTTGCAGGTCAGCGTAATCGTCTCTCCCATGGCGTCCTCTCGCTTGGCCTTACAGCAAGGCCTGTTGTTCAGTTCAGGGTTCGCATCAAAAATCATTGTGGGCGCGAACGCCAGACTCTTTTTTGAGGCAGGGGCCAGTTTGATGTCCGTTCGTTAGGCCCCCGTTCCCTTGACGCCCGTTCCCATGAAGCGCTTGCCGCTCTATGGTCCGCGGCGCCCCGCCACGTAACCGAGCAAAACATGACGCCCGTCCATCGACCCGTCCAGAACGGCGACACCGTCTTCCTCGTGGACGGTTCCAATTTCATTTTCCGCGCCTTCTTCCAGTCCATGCGGCAGGACCCGAAATACAATTACCGCACGGACAAACTGCCCACCGGGGCCGTGCGCCTGTTCTGCACAAAGCTGTTCCAGATCATAGAGAAGGGGGCGATGGGCATCAGGCCGACCCATCTCGCCATCATTTTCGACAAGTCGGAAAACTCGTTTCGCAAGGAAATCTATCCGCCCTACAAGGGCAACCGCAGTGAGCCGCCGGAAGACCTGATCCCGCAGTTTCCCCTGATGCGCGAAGCCGTGCGCGCCTTTGGCCTCATCCCCATCGAGCAGGATCGCTACGAGGCGGATGATTTGATCGCCACCTATGCGCGTCAGGCGCGCGCGCGCGGCGCCGAGGTGCTGATCGTCTCCGCCGACAAGGATTTGATGCAACTTATTGGCCCCGGCGTATCGATGTACGACCCTGCGTCCGGCGTGGCGGGGTCTGCGGGCGCACGCGAGGAGCGGCGCATTTCCGAAGCCGAGGTGATCGACTATTTCGGCGTGCCGCCCAACAAGGTCATCGACGTGCAGGCGCTGGCGGGCGATTCCACAGACAACGTGCCGGGCGCGCCGGGCATCGGCGTGAAGACCGCCGCGCAACTCATCAACGAATACGGCGATCTCGACACGCTGCTGGCGCGCGCGGGCGAAATCAAACAACCAAAGCGGCGCGAGACGCTGACGAACCCGGAAATCGTCGAACAGGTGCGCGTGTCGAAAAGGCTTGTGGAACTTGTCTGCGACGTCGAAGTCGCATGTCCGCTCGACGATCTTGGCCTGTCGCCGCCCGATGGAAAGACGCTCGTCGCGTTTTTGAAGGCGATGGAGTTCACAACAATCACCCGGCGCGCGGGCGAAGTGTTTGGCGCCGACGCTGCGGAGATTGAACCCGATCCAAATCTGATGGGCGCTGGCGGCTGGCGGATGCGCAATGGACAACCGGGGGGAAAGCCAAAGAGCGCAGATGCTGACGGCGCGGCGCCAGAGGCCAAAGCAAGTGACGCTGCAATTGTGCAAGCGACAACGACAAGCGCGCCAGGCTCGCCCCACGCGCTTGTGCAAGCGCGTTCACGCGAACATCGCGAGCTTGCAAAAAAGATCGACGTGAAATCCTACGTCACCGTGACGAGCGAAGCTGCGCTCGATGCATGGATTGTGGAAGCCTATGCGGCAGGGCGCATTTGTGTTGATACAGAAACATCGTCGCTCGACCCGTTTGATGCGGACCTTGTTGGCGTCGCGCTCGCCACCGCGCCGGGGCGCGCATGCTACATCCCGATCCGGCACTGCAAGTCTGGCGCGCCGGACGATCTGTTTCAGGAAGGCGGCCTTGTGGAAGGCCAGCTTTCACGCGATCTCGTCGTCAGGAAACTCAAGCCGCTGCTTGAGGATCGAAGCGTGCTCAAGATCGCGCAGAACATGAAGTTCGATCTGGAAATCCTACGCGAAAACGGTCTCGATGTTTCGCCCGTGGACGACACGCTGCTCATGTCCTACGTGCTTGATGCGGGCAAGAACGGCCACGGCATGGACGAATTGTCCCAGATCCATCTGGGGCACAAGCCGATCCAGTTTGGCGAGGTTGCAGGCACAGGCAAGAGCTTCATCGGCTTTGCGCGCGTGCCTATCGACAAGGCGACCGAATATTCTGCCGAAGACGCCGACGTCACATTGCGCTTGTGGGAAGTGCTGAAGCCGCGTCTTGCGGCGGAAAGCATGACGCGCGTTTACGAGACGCTGGAGCGGCCGCTCATCGACGTGCTGGCGCGCATGGAGCGGCGCGGCATCTCCATCGACCGGCAAATTCTCTCGCGCCTGTCGGGAGAATTTGCGCAGGGCATGGCGCGACTGGAAGCGGACATTCAGGAGATTGTCGGCGAGCCTTTCAATCCCGGCTCGCCCAAACAATTGGGCGACATTCTGTTTGGCAAGATGGGGCTGCCGGGCGGCAAGAAGACTGCAACGGGCGCATGGTCAACCACCGCAAGCGTGCTCGAAGAACTTGCCGAACAGGGCCACGAATTGCCCGCGCGCATTCTTGAGTGGCGCTCGCTGCAAAAGCTGAAATCAACTTACACCGACGCGCTGCCCGGCTACGTCAACAAGCGCACGCAGCGCGTGCACACATCGTTCTCGCTGGCCGCGACAACAACGGGGCGGCTGTCTTCGTCAGAACCCAATTTGCAGAACATTCCGATCCGCACCGAGGCGGGCCGCAAGATCAGAACCGCGTTCGTTGCGACGCCCGGGCACACGCTGATCTCGGCGGATTATTCGCAGATAGAGCTGCGCGTTCTGGCGCATATCGCGGACATTCCGCAATTGAAGAAAGCCTTTGCGGACGGGCTCGACATTCACGCGATGACAGCGTCTGAAATGTTCGGCGTGCCGGTGAAGGACATGCCGTCTGAAGTGCGGCGGCGCGCCAAGGCGATCAACTTCGGCATCATCTACGGCATCTCCGCGTTCGGCCTCGCCAACCAGCTTGGCATCCGGCGCGAAGAGGCTGGCGCCTATATCAAGAAATATTTTGAACGCTTCCCCGGCATTCGCGAATACATGGACGCGACAAAAAAGATCTGCCGTGAGCAGGGATATGTGACAACGATCTTCGGGCGCAAATGTCACTACCCGCGCATCACCGCAAGCAATCCATCCGAGCGCGCATTCAACGAACGCGCCGCAATCAATGCGCCCATTCAGGGATCAGCGGCCGACATAATCCGCCGCGCCATGGCCCGCATGGACGACGCGCTCGCCACGGCAAAACTTGGCGCGCAGATGCTGCTGCAGGTGCACGACGAACTGGTGTTCGAAGTTCCCGAAGCGGAAGTTGACGCGACGATTTCACTCGTGCGCCGCGTGATGGTGGACGCCCCCCACCCCGCCACGACATTGAGCGTGCCCTTGCAGGTGGATGCGAAGGCGGCGAAGAATTGGGACGAGGCGCATTAGCGGCGCGGGGTCCGCTTCATTTGCCCTTATCTTTTGCAGACAAAGTTCACGAGATCACTCTTGCTGGACCCGGGAACGAGTTCATACCATTTGCCTGGCATGATCTTGATGGCTGCGACGCTGTCCTCGCCATAGCCAATATCGCGGATGCGCATCGCCTTGCAGTTGATCTGCGTACGCGTGAAGCCCGTTCCCGAAGGGCCAATCCTTTTGTGCAGGGCCTTGACGATGCCTGCTTCGGTTATCGCTTCGAGCAGAAAATACTTGCCCTTGTCGCCCGCCATACTGCGGGGGATCAGGATTTCAGAAGCGGAGGCCGAAGTTGAAAGTAATGTAAGTAGAGCAAAGCCGATGAGCGCTTTCATAATCATGCCGTGAAAATCGAGTGTCGCAATGGGCGCGAGCGTACCGCGTCAAGACGCCCGCAGCAAAGCCATACGCACCATCACGCGGCCTTCCTGATCTCCGCATTCATGCAGCGGATTTCGGCGCCGCCGGGGCCTGCGACGAGAGTGCAGCCCTGCGGGACTTCGCGCCAGCAGCCTTTCTCGCCGTCGAGCGGCTCTGACACGACGACGAGGCCTTCGCGGCTTTCGCGCCAGTACAGCGAGGGCGCCTTGTCGTCGGTCGCCCAGCGGAAGGCCCAGAGCGTTTCGCCGTCCGTGAGCGCCGATGTGAAGCGCAGGGGCTCTCCCGTTCCGGCGCGGTCGATGACTTCGCGCACGCGCTTGAGCATTTTGGCTGTGGCGCCGAGCGGATCTTCCTTGAGGCCAAAGCCGAGCGCGGCGAGGAACAGCGCTTCGGAATCGGTCGTGCCGCTGCGCGCGTCGTAGAACTCGTCAGGGATCAGTGCTTCCAGCCGCCGCTTGAGCGTTGCATAGCCGCCCACCTGCCCGTTGTGCATGAACATGTGCCGGCCATGGACGAACGGATGGCAATTGGCCCGTGTGCTTGCCGTACCGGTTGACGCGCGCACGTGGGCGAAGAAGAGGCTGGAGCGCACTTGCGCGCAGATGTGGCGCAGGTTCTCATCCGACCATGCCGGGCGCAGTTCGCGATAGAGGCCCGGCTCGGGCCGCTCGCCATACCAGCCAAGCCCGAAGCCGTCGCCGTTGGTGGGCGTTACGCCTTCGGCCGCGTTGAGCGACTGGGCGATGAGGGATCGCTCGGGCGCTGCGACGAGCGTCTCCAGAAAAATCGGTTGGCCCTTGTAGGCGATCCAGCGGCACATTTCGTTTTGCGCTTTCATCTCCGCGGAGGCGCTGCTGCGCGTTCGTTAATGAGGATTGTACAGATTAGCTGAATGCAAGGTTAACGCCACGTGATGCGCCGCCCACAAACGCAAAAGGCCCCCGTTTGGGGGCCTTCGCAATGGTGGCTCAGCAAGCGCAGCCTTATTCCGCGGCGATGCGCATGGTCGGGGCGGCGTCGCGCACCTTGGCGTCCACGTGGCTTTCGAACTCGACGAAGTTCTTGCGGAACATCTCGACGAGGTGCTTGGCGGTCTTGGCGAACTCCGCCTTCGACGCCCAGGTCTTGACGGGCTCAAGGATGTGGGGCTCGACGCCGGGAACCGAGGTGGGAACCGCGAGGCCGAAATAGGGGTCCGTGCGGAACGTCGCCTTGTTGAGCGAACCATCGAGCGCAGCGGTCAGCAGGCGGCGTGTGACGCGGATCGGCATACGACGGCCTACGCCTTCCTTGCCGCCCGTCCAGCCCGTGTTCACAAGCCAGCAATCGACGGAATGCTTGGCGATCAGCTCGCGCAGCAAATTGCCGTACACGGAAGGATGCAGCGGCAGGAAGGGATGGCCGAAACAGGTCGAGAATGTCGCTTCCGGCCCCGTCACGCCCTTTTCAGTTCCGGCCACCTTGGCGGTGTAGCCGGAGAGGAAGTGATACATGGCCTGCGCCGGATCGAGCTTGGCGATGGGCGGCAACACGCCGAACGCGTCGCACGTCAGCATGACGATGTTGGTGGGGTGACCGGCGCGGCCCGTGGGCGAGGAGTTCGAGATGAAATCCAGCGGATAGGCGATGCGGGTGTTCTCGGTCTTTTCTTCACTGTCGAAATCGGGGATGCGGGTCACCGGATCGAACACGACGTTTTCCATCACCGTGCCGAAGCGCTCGGTCGTTGAGTAAATTTCGGGCTCGGCTTCGCGCGACAGACGAATGGCCTTGGCGTAGCAGCCGCCTTCAAAGTTGAACACGCCGTCGCGCGACCAGCCATGCTCGTCGTCGCCGATGA
>CANMLK010000036.1 GCA_947498445.1 Beijerinckiaceae bacterium | reverse complement strand
AACGAAATCTCATCGAGCGCTTCTTCCTGAAGCTCAAACACTTCAGGCGCATCGCAACGCGCTACGAACAAACACCGAGAGCATTCATGTCCATGCTATCAATCGTCAGCGCGCATATTTGGACACGATGAATGTCAACGCGCTCTAGTTTGAGCTTCAATCAATAGTGCGCTGGCTCGCTTCTTCACTTGCGGGAGAAGGTGGCGCGCCGAAGGCTGGTCGGATGAGGGGTGAATCGCCGCGCCCTCAGCTCACGTCTTCTGGATCACCACCTTCTCCAGCGGTTTGCCTGCCAGCCACAGTTTCAGATTGTCCGCGAACATGCTGCCGTGCGTGGCGCCGGTGCCCTTGCTGCCCGCGCCGCCGATGTGAGGCGAGATCATCACATTGTCGAGCGTCCAGAGTGGGCTCGCTGCCGGTAGCGGCTCTTCCTCCATCACGTCGAGGCCTGCGCCGCCGATGCGCCCGGCTACCAGCGCCTCGACGAGCGCCGTCTCATCAATCAGCAGCCCGCGCGCGATGTTGACGACCATGGACTTGGGCCCAAGCGCCTTGATCACCTCGCGTGAAATCATGTGGTGCGTCGTGTCGTCGTATAGCGCCGCCATCACCAGCACGTCGGCTTCGCGCGCGGCGTCGACAAGCTGCGAGCGGGGACGCAACGCATCGAAGTTGGCGAGAGGATTCGTCGCGCGGCTGATGCCCGTCACGCGCATGTCGAACGCTTTGGCCTTGCGCGCGATGTCCTGACCGATGGCTCCGGTTCCCACGATCACCATGTGCTTGCCGGTGAGATTGTCGAGGCGCGGAGTCGTTTCGTCCCTGGTCCAGAAAGCCTTGGCGCGCGCCGCCTCTGTTTCCCGCACGCGGCGGACGAGTCCCAGCATCAGCGCGAACGCTTGTTCGGCCACGGCGAAGGCGCGCAAGCCCGCCACGTTCGTGACAATGCAACCGCCTGGAAATCCGCTGGATTGCGCCTTGTCGATGCCCGAGGTGAGGAAAGCGATCCATCTGAGCGCCGCGCCACGATCCCGAATGAGGGCGGCGTTGTCTGGCGTGTAAACCCGGTTCGTGGTGATGAGGATGTCCGCGCCCGGAAGCTTGGCGGCAAGTTCCCCTGCGTCATTTGCGTATCGGAGCTCAAGCGCTGGAAAGGACGGCGCGAGCGCTTCGAACTCATCCTGCCGTCCGTGTGGATTAAAGAGAACTGCAATCGCCATAACGCCCTCCGCTGATCGCGGCAGCTTACCCGCCGCGCGCATCGTTGCAAAGGCGCAACAGGAGGTTTGAATGCGGTCGGGACTTTCTGGCGCCGCCTGTGCGCCGCATTGGCGCCATCAACCGACGATTAACCAAGCTTCGTAATTGCTCAAATGCAACGGGGTTAAGCAAGGTCCAATCAAGGTTGATGGAACCTTCGTTTAACCAAGTTGGCGTTAGGCGTTGGTTAGCGCCCGGCGTTTCACCGCGGGGCCTCAAAGTTGTTGAGGAGTTTGGTATGAGGTCAATCACCGGCGCCGGCAAAAGCGCCCGCGCAATCCGTCTTGCGGCGGCCCTTGTCGCCGCCATGGCGATCGCAGCTTGTTCCAAGACCCCGGACCCGAACGCAGCGGGCGGACTTGGCGCTGGCGGCGTGGGCGCAGCCGTTCCCGGCAGCCAGCAGGATTTCGTCGTCAACGTGGGCGACCGCGTGTTCTTTGAAACCGATTCGACGGATCTGACGTCGCAGGCGCAGGCCACTCTCGACAAGCAATCGCGCTGGCTGGCGCAATACGCCCGCTACACGGTGACCGTCGAAGGTCATGCGGACGAGCGCGGCACGCGTGAGTACAATTTCGCCCTCGGCGCCAAGCGCGCTGAAGTGACGAAAAGCTACCTTGCGGCGCGCGGCATTCCCGCATCGCGGATACGCACGATCAGCTTCGGCAAGGAGCGTCCGGTCGCGGTTTGCAACGATATCTCTTGCTGGTCGCAGAACCGCCGCGCCGTCACATTGCTCGGCGGCGGCTGATCAAGGATCGCGCCGCCTCACTTTGGCCAAAGGCGGGGCTATGCTAACCAACATCCTCTTGCCGCGCAGATGTGCGGCGAGAGCGTCATCGGGCCAGTGACTCCATGTCTATTTTGAAGACTATTTTCAAATCATCCGTCGCCGCGACTTTTCTGGCCGGTCTTGCGCTTGCGTCGACAGGCGGCGCAAACGCGCAATTGTTTAATCGTCCACCCGCCAGCGTGCAGGGCGGCGACCCTTACGCGTCCGCGAATGATCCTGCCGCGCTGATGCTGCGCATCGAGCGGCTGGAAAACCAGCTGCGCTCGCTGACCGGGCAATTGGAAGAATCGCAGTTTCAAAATCGCCGCCTGGAAGAGCAGATGCGACGGCTGCAGGAGGCGGGCGCGAACCCTGTGGAGCCGGGGTCCGCAGCGCGCGGAGCGTCGACGCCACAGCGCCGCAGCGACGCCTACGATCCCTCCAGCGCCACGACTGCCGCCAACAGTTCAACAGGACGCGGACGCGGCGACGCATTCGATCCGCGCCAGACGCCCAATGCGCCAGGGGCGCCCCGCGTGCTTGGCAGATCGGACAGATTTGACGACCGGCAGGCCGGGCTTTCGGGCCCGCTGGGCGATACAAGTGTCGATGACAGCCCTTATGACGCTGATCCGTCTGCTCCGCTCGACCTTTTAAACCCGCGCCGCAACCAGACGCGGCCTGCAGGGGCTTCGCAGCCTCTGCCGCAGGCTTTGCCGCTGCCCCCGGCCGTTGAGACGCCGCGCCAGCCCGCGCGCACCCAAACGGCGATGCCTGTTGATCCGACCCCGAGCGCGCCCGCCAGCACGTTGCCGCCGCAGGGCCCGCGCGAGATTCTGGATACATCCAACGCCGCCCTGCGTTCGGGCTCGCTGGAGCGCGCGGAGGCGGGCTACAAGGAGTTTCTCCAGCGTTACCCGACGAGCCGGCTCGCCTCTGAGGCGACCTTCAATCTCGGCGACGTGTACGCGCGCCGCGGCCGCCATCGCGAGGCTGCGGAGCAATTTCTGAAAGTGACGACTGATTTCGCCAAGGCGTCTCAGGCGCCGCAAAGCCTGCATCGCCTTGGTCAGTCGCTGGAGCGCCTTGGCGCCAAGGAGCAGGCCTGCGCCGCATGGTCGGAGGTGCCGCGCAAATACCCGTCCGCTTCGCAAGGCGTTCGTGCGGCGGCCGAGCGTGACATCAAGCGGGCGTCGTGCTGACGAGCGACCTACAGGCCAGCGACCTGCAGGCCAGCGACCTGCAGGCAAGAGCGCAGGCAGTTGCCGCGACGGATATTTTCGCTCCCGCGCAGGTTGCGTCCGGCGTGCTTGTCGCGGTTTCGGGCGGCCCGGATTCCATGGCTCTTCTGGAGCTTGCCGCCCGTTGGCGCGCTGAGGCGGCGGCGGGCGCCGTGCGGCCGCCCGTGTTTGCCGCCACCGTCGATCATGGGCTGCGCCCCGACTCGCTGGCTGAAGCCCAAATGGTCGCGGATTTCGCGGCGGCGCGGGGTGTGCCCCACGCCATTCTCCACTGGACCGGCGACAAGCCGCACACGCGATTGCAGGAGCGCGCCCGCGCGGCCCGCTACGCCCTGCTTGCGGAGGAGGCCCGCCGGGTTGGCGCGGATTTCATTTTGACCGCGCATCACGCGGATGATCAGGCCGAAACGATCCTGATGCGGATCGTGCGGGGCAGCGCTATCGCCGGGCTTGCCGGCATGGCCGTGATGTCGCCCCGCGAGGGGCTGACGCTGTTTCGGCCGCTTCTGAGCGTGCGCAAGAGCGCTTTGGTCGCGTATTGCGAGGCGCAGGGCGCTCCGTATGTCCGCGACCCCTCAAACGACAATCCGCGCTTTGGACGCACAGGCGCGCGGCGTCTGGCGCTTATGCTGGAGGCGCAAGGACTTGGTCCGGGCGAGTGGGCGCGTCTTGCCCGCCGCGCAGCCCGGGCCGAGGCTGCGCTGGCGGCGGCCGCAGAGGCTGCACTCGCGCAGCAATTGCCTGCAGGCCCGGCGCCGATGACGATGCTTGCCAGTTTGCCAGAGGAAATCGCCATGCGATGTCTGGCCGCGCGCGTGCGCGGCGCAGGCGGCGCCCAGATCGTGCGACTGGAGCGTCTGGAATCCACATGGGAAAAGCTGAGCGATGCGCACCGCGCCTCCCGAGCACTCGCGTTGACGCTGGCGGGCGCCAGAATCAAGCTGGATACGAAAGGCTTGGTGCATATTTCAGCTGAACCGCCGCGTCGGCGTGGGCGTGCGTAAATAGCGTCATTGTCGCAGTCTGTTCATGTAAACGGCGAAAATCCCGGCCAGTTCGGGGCCTGACGACTTTCCTTTACGACGCTTCCCTTGGCAATTGCGTGCGTCGCGCCTAAATTGATTGAGATAATCCGCCCTGCCGCGACCGGTAATCCTCCCGGTGCAGCACGGGCAGGATGTTTGGCAGGATCCAAATGAATCCGAATGTGCGGAATTTCTCCCTCTGGGTGATCATCTTTCTTCTCGTCGTGGCTCTGGTCATGTTGTTCCAGAATCCGTCGCAGCGGGAGGCGTCGAGCCAAATCACGTTTAGCCAACTCCTGACTGAGGTTGACGCGGGCCGGGTGCGCGAAGTGACGATTGCGGGTCCGGAAATTTCCGGGCACTTCACTGACAATCGCGCCTTCTCGACCTATGCGCCCAATGACCCGACCCTGGTCTCCAAGCTTTATGGCAAGGGCGTTTCGATCGCCGCGCGCGCGCCTCAGGAAGGCGGCAACTGGCTGACGACTCTGCTTGTGAACGCTTTGCCTCTTGTCGCCTTTCTGGGCGTCTGGATCTTTCTGTCGCGCCAGATGCAGGGAGCCGGCGGCAAAGCCATGGGCTTTGGCAAGTCGAAGGCGAAACTTCTCACCGAGGCGCATGGCCGCGTGACGTTTGAGGACGTCGCGGGCATCGACGAGGCGAAGGAAGATCTGCAGGAGATCGTGGAATTCCTGCGTGATCCACAGAAATTCCAGAGGCTCGGCGGGCGAATACCGCGCGGCGTGCTGCTTGTCGGCGCGCCCGGCACCGGTAAAACTCTCACTGCGCGTGCGGTGGCGGGCGAAGCCAATGTGCCGTTCTTCACCATCTCGGGTTCGGACTTTGTGGAAATGTTTGTGGGCGTTGGCGCGAGCCGCGTGCGCGACATGTTTGAACAGGCGAAAAAGAATTCGCCCTGCATCATCTTCATCGACGAAATCGACGCGGTCGGCCGTCATCGCGGCGCAGGTCTTGGCGGCGGCAATGACGAACGCGAGCAGACCCTCAATCAATTGCTCGTCGAGATGGACGGGTTTGAGCCTAATGAAGGCGTGATCATCATCGCCGCGACCAACCGTCCTGACGTGCTGGATCCCGCGCTTCTGCGCCCGGGCCGGTTTGACCGACAGATTGTTGTGCCGTTGCCGGACGTGAATGGCCGCGAGAAAATCCTGCGCGTGCACGTTCGCAAGGTGCCTCTGGCGCCGGACGTGGACCTGAAGATTCTCGCCCGCGGCACACCGGGCTTCTCGGGCGCGGATCTGATGAACCTTGTCAACGAAGCGGCTTTGCTCACCGCGCGTCGCAACAAGCGGATCGTGACGCATCAGGAGTTTGAAGACGCCAAGGACAAGGTCATGATGGGCGCCGAGCGCAAGTCCATGGCCATGTCGGAAGAAGAAAAGAAGCTGACGGCGTATCACGAGGCCGGTCATGCGATCGTTGGCATGTTCGTCGTTGCGGGCATTCCGGTGCACAAGGCGACGATTATCCCGCGCGGTCGCGCGCTGGGCATGGTGAAGTTTTTGCCCGAAGCTGATCGTTATTCGATGAAGTACAAGGAGTTCACCTCGCAGCTTGCGGTCGCAATGGGCGGGCGCGTGGCGGAGGAGCTCACCTTCGGCAAAGAAAACATTACGTCGGGCGCCTCGGGCGATATCGAGCAGGCCACAAAAATGGCCCGGTCCATGGTCACGCGCCTTGGCTATTCCGATGAACTGGGCCTCGTCGCCTATGGCGAGAACCAGGAAGAGGTTTTCCTTGGAATGTCGGTCGGTCGCCAGCAGAACATGTCGGAAGCCACTGCGCAGAAGATCGACTCGGAGGTTCGCCGCCTTGTCGACGAAGGCTATCAGACAGCGCGGCGGATTCTGACGGAGAAGGAAGACGCGTTCAAAACGGTCGCCGAAGCCTTGCTTGAATTCGAAACGCTGTCTGGCGACGAGATCAAGGATCTCATCAACGGCAAGCGCCCGAGCCGCGATGTGTCGGACGAGCCGCCTGCGCCGCGCGCCTCATCTGCTGTGCCGACCACGACGAAGCCCCGCCCGCGCCCGGATTCGGACGCTGGCATGGAGCCGCAGCCGTCGGTTTGATCGCTTGCAGACGCAAATAAGGAAAGCCCCGTTCACGCGGGGCTTTTTTTGTTGCGGGCGCACGTCGATCACAACCCGCTGCAAGGCTGTGAAGCGCTGAGCTATTCCCATTCCTGCGGAATGGCGGGTTTCAAGCGGCCGCCAAGGCGCACAGGCGCGATCATCGAGGCCAGTCCGTCCGCGCGGGTTTCAACCGCCACGCCGCACAGGGTCGCGGGGCCATCGGCGGGTTCAAACCGGCCCGACGAGATGCGGCGGGTGAAGCGCTGCAACGGTTCAGCCTTGTTCATGCCAATGACGGAATCGTAGTCGCCCGTCATCCCTGCGTCCGACTGAAAGGCCGTGCCGCCCGGCAGGATTTGCGCGTCGGCAGTGGGGATATGCGTGTGCGTGCCCACGACCAGCGAGGCGCGTCCATCGGCGAAATGGCCCATGGCGCATTTCTCGCTCGAGGTTTCGGCGTGAATGTCGATGATCGCCGCGTCGCAGGCCATGCCGAGCGGGCACGCTTCCAGCTCGCGTTCGGCGGCGGCGAAGGGGTCGTCGAGCGGGTCCATGAACACCCGGCCCATGATGTTCATCACCAGCACGCGCGCGCCGTCGCGGGCCTCAAAGAGATTGGCGCCGCGACCCGGCGTGCCGGGCGGATAATTGGCAGGCCGAATGAGGCGCGGCTGGCGCTGGATGAAGACAAGCGCCTCGCGCTGGTCCCAGGCATGGTTGCCCAGCGTCACACAATCGGCGCCAGCGGCCAGGAAATCGTCGCAGATGGATTCCGTGATGCCGAAGCCGCCGGCGGCGTTCTCGCCGTTGATCACGACGAAATCGAGCTTCCAGCGGTCGCGCAGGGCGGGCAATTGCTCGGCGATGGCGGCGCGGCCGGCGCGGCCTACAACGTCGCCAATGAAAAGAATGCGCATCAGGCGAGCCCCGCGTGAGGCGGGCGAAACGGGGTCATGAGGTCTGGCTCCACGCTAGCGAGCAGTCGATGAGTTCGTTTTCGGTCAGGATCAGATCGAGCGGCTGATCGTGATCCTCTTCCGGGATGTGCTCAACCTCCTGACACGCGAACGCAAGCCCAATCGCAGGAATTGGCCTGCGGGCGCGGAGGGCGGCCAGCGTAATGTCATAAAAGCCGCCGCCGTAGCCGGCGCGAAAACCGCGACGATCGAACGCTGCGGCAGGCGTAAAGATCAGGTCCGGCTCCACCTGCGGCAGGCGGGGCGAGGGCTCGGGGATCCGCATGGGGCCTTCCACCAGCGGGTCGCCGTCACGCCAGCGGCGGAAGGTGAGCGGCTGGCCCATGGCGCCCGTGCAGGGCAGTGCCGCGATGAAGTCATGGTAGTCGAGCGCCGCCAGCAGCATGAGCGTATCGGGCTCGCTGCCGATGGGCCAGAAGACGGCGACGGTGCGCACCACAGCCCGGCGGGCGAGGGCGACGCCCTGCAGCGCGATACGTTCGGCAAAAGCCAGGCGGGTCGCTTCGTTCACGCCAGCGCGGCGTTCGAGCGCGGCGCTGCGGATCAGGGCTTTTTCATCTGCGGCGGTGTGTGAAGTCATGGCGGGCCGCTACCACAAACAGGCGCGCGTGGAAACGTCCGGCAAAAAAGAAGATGAGGTGCGGAGCCGCCAAGGCCGTGGGAGGTCGATCCCGGGAAACCTACATGGTAGGTGGGCGCCGTATGCCCAAGTCCACGGACAAGGGCGGGGACAGCTCCCGTTGAGATCGATAAGGCCCCGGGGATAGTAATCCTCACGAACCCCGCAGCACCGCATTGGTAAGTTAGGGCCGATTGCCCTCCGGCGCCAGCCCCGCCAGCGCAATTTCGACCGATGACAGCAATTGTGCGCAACCTTGCACGTTGTCACAAAGCTGTCGCGTGAAGTTCGTACACGGGTGTCGCAAACGTAGTGTGCAATGCAACAACGAGGCTGACATGCAGCTCAAAACAGTTTTCCGCTCCGCTCTGGTCGCCGGCATGGCGATGGTCGCGAGTGTGTCCGTTAACGCCCAGGACATCACCGGCGCTGGCGCGACCTTCCCCTTCCCGATCTACGCCAAGTGGGCTGACGCCTACAAAAAGGAAAGCGGCGTAGGCATGAATTACCAGTCCATCGGCTCGGGCGCCGGCGTGAAGCAGATCATGTCGAAGACCGTCGTCTTCGGCGCGACCGATGCGCCCCTGACGGCCGACCAGTTGGACAAGGCCGGCCTCGTCCAGTGGCCGCAGGTCATGGGCGCGCTTGTCGCCATCGTGAACATCGACGGCGTGAAGCAGGCCGAAATGGTGTTCGACGGCCCGACCCTGGCTGACATCTACCTCGGCAAGATCAAGACCTGGAACGACCCGATCATCGCCAAGCTGAACCCGAACGTCAAACTGCCGAACGCCGCGATCACGGTCGTGCGCCGTTCCGACGGTTCTGGCACCACATTCGTGTGGACAAACTATCTGTCGGAAGTCTCCCCTGACTGGAAGTCGAAGGTCGGTGTTGGCACCGCGGTCGAATGGCCGGTAGGCGTTGGCGCACGCGGCAACGAAGGCGTCGCGGGCAACGTCGGTCAGACGCGCAACTCGATCGGTTACGTAGAATTTGCTTACGCAAAGCAGGCGAACCTGACCTACACCCTCCTCAAGAACGGCACGGGGCAGACGCTCCGCCCGATGAAGGAGACCTTCCAGGCCGCCGCCGCCAACGCTGATTGGGCGAAGGCGCCGGGCTATCGCATCATCCTGACCAACCAGCCGGGTGAGAAGTCGTGGCCGATCACCGCCGCCACGTTCATCCTGATGCACAAGCAGCCGACCGACGCTGGCCAGGCTCGCCGCGCCCTCGATTTCTTCACGTGGGCCTTTGAAAAGGGCGACGCCATGGCCGAAGAACTCGACTTCATCCCCATGCCTGACAGCGTCGTCAAGCTGATCAAGCAGACGTGGGCAAAAGACATTCAGACCAAGTAATTAATGCGATCGAGGGGCGAGTCGTCGCCCCTCGATCGTATCTGAGGTGTTCTGTGAATAACCGGCTGCCGAGTGACGCGCGTGAGACAGGGGCGCAAATGACCGATTTTGCCATGCAGGCCTCCACAACGCGCGAAGCGCCCGTTGCGGACCGCGCGCAGGCGCTGAAGCAATTCGCGCTGAGCGACAAGACCTTCTACTGGCTGACCCGCGTGTCCGCTGTCTCCGTGCTGCTGCTGCTTGGTGGCATCATCATTTCTCTCACCGTCGGCGCCTGGCCTGCGATCCAGCATTTCGGTCTCAGCTTTCTGACGACCCAGCGCTGGGCTCCGCAAATCGAGCCTGCCCCGATCCTGGGTGGCCTTGGTCCGATCTACGGCACGCTTGTGTCGTCCATCATCGCCATGCTCATCGCCGTTCCTGTAGGGCTTGGCATCGCCATCTTCCTGACCGAGTTGTGTCCCGCTTGGCTGCGTCGTCCGTTTGGCATCGCCATCGAGTTGCTGGCGGGCATTCCTTCTATCATTTACGGCATGTGGGGCTTCTTTGTTCTCGCACCCTTTCTGGCGGACCACTTCCAGCCGTTATTGATCGCGACGTTTGAAGGCGTGCCGGTGCTTGGCGCGATTTTTGGTGGGCCTCCTTCGTATCTCAGCCTGTTCAACGCATCTGTTGTTCTGGCTATCATGATCCTGCCGTTCATCACGGCGATCTCACGCGATGTGTTCATGACCGTGCCGCCGGTGCTCAAGGAGAGCGCCTACGGCATTGGCTGCACCACATGGGAAGTCGTACGCAGCGTTGTCATTCCCTACACTCGCGTGGGCGTGATTGGCGGCGTGATGCTGGCGCTTGGCCGTGCTCTTGGCGAGACAATGGCTGTGACGTTCATCATCGGCAACTCGTTCCGCATCCAGGACTCGATCTTCGCGCCGGGGACAACGATTTCCGCCGCCATAGCTAGCGAGTTTGCGGAAAGCGGCGGCCTGCATCAGTCAGCCCTTTTCTTCCTGGGCCTGCTCTTGTTCGTGCTGACCTTCTTCGTCCTCGCCTGCGCACGTATCATGCTCATGCGCCTCGAACGCCAGAAGGGGACGTGAGATGAACGCTATTTACTCAAGCCGCAAGCGCACGAACTTAATCATTCGCGCGCTCTGCTTTGGCGCCGCCGCGTTCGGCCTGTCCTTCCTTGGGCTGATCCTGTTCACGCTGTTCTGGAATGGCCTTGCGGGACTGGGGCTTTCTGTCTTCACGCAGATGACGCCGCCACCGGGCTCCAACTCGGGCGGTCTGGCCAACGCGCTGGCCGGCTCGCTTGTGATCACGATTATCGGCGTGGCGATTGGCGCGCCGCTTGGCATGCTGGCGGGCACCTATCTTGCTGAATACGGTCGGCACGAAAAGCTCACCACGGTCATCCGCTTCATCAACGACATTCTGCTCAGCGCGCCGTCGATTGTCATCGGCCTGTTCGTGTATGTCGCGATTGTGTTGCCAATGGGCGGGTTCTCCGGCTTTGCCGGATCACTCGCGCTGGCGGTCATCGTCATCCCCGTCGTCGTGCGGACGACAGAGGACATGCTGCTGCTTGTGCCCAATCCGCTGCGCGAAGCTGCCGCAGCATTGGGTATGCCACGCTCGCTTGTCATCAAACGCGTCGCTTACCGCGCGGCGCGTGCAGGTCTCATCACCGGTATCCTGTTGGCCACCGCGCGTGTCGCCGGAGAAACAGCGCCGCTGCTCTTTACGGCGCTGAACAACCAGTTCTGGAACCTCGACATGACCGGCACGGTCGCAAACCTGCCGGTGACGATCAACAACTTCGTCCAGAGCCCTTACGAGTTTTGGCGCCAGCTCGCCTGGACCGGCGCGCTCATCATCACGTTGTCGGTTCTCGCCCTCAACATTGTCGCTCGTGTGCTCGGCCGCGAAAGGAACACCCAATGACGATGGTCTCGGTCTCGTCCGATAATTTCCAGCCTGTCGCCACCGATTCTCCGGTCAAGGTCGACATTCGCAATCTCGATTTCTTCTATGGCGATTCCCGGGCGCTGAAGAACATCAATCTCGGGCTTGCGCCGAACCGGGTGACGGCGTTCATCGGACCATCGGGCTGCGGCAAGTCCACGCTTCTGCGCGTGCTCAACCGCATGTATGACCTTTATCCAAACCAGCGGGCTGCGGGTGAAGTGCTGCTGGACGGGCGCAACATTCTTGATCCGCAGGTAGATATCAACCTCTTGCGCGCGCGCGTCGGAATGGTGTTTCAAAAACCGACGCCGTTTCCGATGACGATCTATGACAACATCTCGTTTGGCATCAAGCTTTACGAGAAATTGCCCAAGAGCGAACTCGATGATCGCGTGGAGACGGCGCTGAAGGGCGCCGCGCTCTGGAAGGAAGTGAAAGACAAGCTGGGCGCCAGCGGCCTCAGCCTTTCGGGCGGTCAGCAGCAGCGGCTTTGCATCGCGCGCACTGTCGCGATCCGTCCCGAAGTCATCTTGTTTGACGAGCCGTGTTCAGCGCTTGATCCGATTTCGACGGCGAAGATCGAGGAGCTGATCGACGAGCTGAAGACCCAGTACACGATCGCCATCGTGACCCATAACATGCAGCAGGCGGCGCGCGTCTCCGACTTCACGGCATTCATGTATCTTGGTGATCTCATCGAATTTGGTGAGACGTCGCACATGTTTACATCACCGGAAAAGCGCGAGACGCAGGACTATATCACCGGCCGCTTCGGCTGAGCGTACGGGAGACAATCATGAGCGAACATACAGTCAAGGCTTACGACGCCGAACTCGACCTCATCGGGGCGAAAATCGCCGAGATGGGCGGCATCGCAGAAAAGATGCTCGTTGACGCGATGGACGCGCTCAGCAGGCTCGACATGGAGCTCGCCAAGCGCGTTGTGATCAGTGATCCAAGACTCGATGCGCTTCAGCGCGAAATCGAGGACCAGGTGGTGCAGACTATCGCCCGGCGCCAACCCATGGCGGTCGATCTGCGCGAATTGATGGCCTCGATTCATATCGCGGGCGATCTTGAACGCACCGGCGACCTGGCAAAGAACATCGCCAAGCGCGCCATGAAGGTGGCGGACGACCCGCGCGTCATGCGCGCGGTGGTCGGGCTGAAGCATATGGCGGAAGTGGCTGCGATGCAGCTGAAAGACGTCCTCGACGCCTACGCGCAGCGTGACGTCGGGCGCGCCAAGGCTGTGTGGACCCGCGACGCGGATCTTGATGCGCTGGAAGATTCCATTTTCCGCGATCTTCTCACCTTCATGATGGAAGATCCGCGCAACATTTCGTTCTGCACGCATCTGCTGTTCTGCGCCAAGAATCTGGAGCGCGTCGGCGACCACGCGACCAACATCGCGGAGAATGTTAACTTCATGGTGACCGGCCAGTCGCTTCCGATGAACCGGCCGAAAGGCGATTGAGCGTGTCCATCATGGCGCATCCTTCCACACAGGTCCCCGATCGCAGATCAAGGCCCGATCTCACCGCGCTGCGCATTCTGGTGGTTGAGGACGAAGACGCCCTGGCGTTGTTGATCAAGTACAATCTCGAAGCGGAAGGGTATCGCGTCGAGTGCGTGACTCGCGGCGACGAGGCCGAAATCCGAATCGCTGAAGGCGGGCTCGATCTTGTGGTTCTCGACTGGATGCTGCCGGGCGTCTCCGGCCTTGAGGTTTGCCGACGCCTGCGCGCGCGCGAAGCGTCGCGCACGTTGCCCGTCATCATGCTGACGGCGCGGGGCGATGAGCAGGAGCGTTTGCGCGGTCTTGCGATTGGCGCCGACGATTACGTGGTCAAACCGTTTTCAACGCCCGAGCTGATGGCGCGTGTGAAGGCGCTGCTGAGGCGCGCAAAACCCGAGCGCATCTCGTCCAGGCTGTCATTTGGCGACGTGGAGCTGGATCGCGAAACGCATCGCGTCATGCGCAGTGCGCGTGAGGTGCATCTGGGGCCGACCGAGTTTCGCCTGCTTGAACATCTCATGGAAAAGCCGGGCCGCGTGCATTCGCGCGCGCAGTTGCTGGACGCCGTGTGGGGCTCTACGGCGGAAATCGACGAGCGCACGGTAGACGTGCATGTCGGGCGTTTGCGCAAGGCGCTTGTTCAAGGAGATGAGCCCGATCCGTTGCGCACAGTGCGCGGCGCCGGTTATTCCTTCGACGAGACGTTCGGCAAGCGATAGTTGTCAGTTCCTGGGCCGTAGAGGAAAGGCAGCGTGTCCCACTGCATTTTGCGGTGGTGCTATTGCGGATGGCGATCGCTCTTGCGCAAGTCGGGCAGTTGCGCGACGGACGATCTGCGGTGTCCATGACAATCGCGCTGACCCGGCTTCTCAAGCACCCGTTTTCCGGTCTATTCTGTTCCACCGGTCGCATATGAACCGGCGAGCGACGCGTCCCTCACGGGCGCAGCTCTCATCGCAGGGAATGGGAAACGAACATGAGAGTAATTATTGCTTCTGCGGCGCTTGCCGTACTCGCGATCAGCCCTGTGTGGGCGCAGACCGAAGTCAGCATGATCAGCTTCGGCGGCGCGACGAACCTGCCGGTCTGGATGGCGCTTGACCGCGGCATGTTCGAAAAGAACGGACTCAAGGTGAAGATGGATCAGACAGCCGGCTCCAAGGAGCAGATGGCCGATCTGATGTCTGGCAAGTATCAGTTCGCCACGACCGCCTTCGACAACATTGTCGCCCATACAGAAGGCCAGGGCAGCGCCCAGTTCGCCAATTATGACCTGACCGCCATTGGCGGCGTCCATTCCGGGCTCAACAGCATTGTCGCGCGGCCGGAAGTGAAGACCTGGAATGATCTGCGCGGCAAGGTGGCCTCGGTGGACTCGCCAAGCTCCGGCTATGCGACCGTTCTTTATGAAATCCTGCAGGGCAAGGGCCTTATCAAGGACAAGGATTACACGATCATCTCAGTTGGCGGCACAGGCGCCCGCGTTGACTCTCTCAAGGACGGCAGGGCCGCCGTGGCCGTTGTTTCGTCGCCGCAGGACATGCAGCTCGAGAAAGAGGGCTTCACGATCCTTGGCGACGCCGCCGCTGCGCTTGGCGAGTATCAGGGCAGCGTTTATGCCACCCGCCGGTCCTACGCGAAGGCGAACGAGAAAACCGTCGTCGCTTTCATGAAGACGATTCAGCAGGCGCACGAGCTGTTGTTCACGGACAAGGCCGCGGCGATAGCCATGCTGAAGCAGCGCAGCAAGGGGCTGTCTGATTCTGATCTCGAGTTGATGTACAAGCGCCTGACGGGCCCCGGCGGCCTCAACCGCGATTCCGACGTGAACCAGAAGGGTGTCGCAGCCGTGCTGCGCCTGCGCGGAACGCCGGGAGACGGCTCCAAGTATATGGATGCGAGCTTCAGCAAGAAAGCCCGCGCGAACTGAACTTGAATCGCTCACTGTATGCAACGGGCGGCCTGTGGGCCGCCCGTTGTACTTGACGCAGACCCATTGATCGCCCCAGTCTGCGTTTAACGATAAATAACATCAGAGGAGCCGCCCCATGCGTCATCGCCCCATGCGCCATGTCATCGCCGCCGGCGCCATTGTCCTGAGCGGCGTGGCCGCTCACGCGCAGGCCGATCCCGTCGCGGAATTCTACAAAGCGAAGAATGTGACGATCCTTGTCGGATATGGCACGGGAGGCGGCTACGACGTATACGCCCGCGTGATCTCGCGCCACTTCGGCAAGCATCTTCCCGGCAATCCGAACATGGTTGTCCAGAACATGCCCGGCGCCGGCAGTTTGCGGGCGACGAACCACATCTACGTCAACGCGCCGAAAGACGGCACGATGTTCGGCACGTTCGCGCGCAACATGCCGCT
Source organism: Beijerinckiaceae bacterium (assembly GCA_947498445.1). Classification (GTDB taxonomy): domain Bacteria; phylum Pseudomonadota; class Alphaproteobacteria; order Rhizobiales; family Beijerinckiaceae; genus Terripilifer. The sequence goes on along the minus strand of CANMLK010000036.1, from coordinate 7,508 downwards.
GATGGGGGTGCTGGGGGGCAATGCGAACGTGCAGTTTGACGCGCGCAAGTTCACCTGGCTTGGCTCGCCCTCGAGCACGCAGGACGACGCCTATATGTTGTTTGTTCGCCACGACGCCAAAACGAACACGATCGAGCAGGCGCTCAACAAGACCAAGGACCCGATTATTCTGGGCGGCACGGCGGAAGGCGCGACGGGCAATGACGTCGCGTTGCTGGTGCGCGACACCTTGGGCCTCAACCTCAAGATGATCGCGGGTTATCCCGATAGCGGCGCGCTGTTTATCGCAATCGAGCGCGGCGAACTTGACGGTCGTTTCGTCGGGCTCTCCGCGGTCTCTTCGAACAAGCCCGAATGGCTCAAGCCGGGCGGTCCGGTGAAGGTTCTTCTGCAGTTTGCGCGCAAGACGCGTCACCCCGATTATCCCGATGTGCCAACCGCGCGGGAACTCGCCAAGGAAGGCCGCGCCAAGCAACTCATCGAGTTGGCTGAAATTCCCTACATGCTGTCGCGACCCTATGCGGCCCCTCCGGGCGTGCCGGCGGACCGCGCGAAGGCGTTGCAGAACGCCTTCAACGCGACCGCGCGCGACAAGGAACTCCTCGTGGAAGCCGCTAAACTTGGTCTGGACGTCAGTCCCGTGGGCGCCGAAGAAGCGATGGAGATGCTCGACATGCTCGCCGCCGCGCCGCAAGATTTAAAAGATCAATTGCGCAAGCTGCAAGGCGGCGGCTGAGGACGCGGTGGCTGAGACGCATCTGGCATGAAGGAAGCAGACTTATGACAGCAGCCGCATTGCCTGACGCCTATCTGACGTGGGCGCAGGAACAGGGTGTTCCGATCATCGAGGATTTCGGGATCGACATTCGCAAGGTCCCGGTGGCGCCTTGGGCGCGCTATGGAATGAACGGCGCGTTCTGCCATCTCAAGGGACGCGACGATTATATCTCGATCTTCGCGTTCGAACTCCCGCCGGGCGGAAAGTCCGCGCCGATAAGTCATATCTGTGAAGAAGTGCTTTACGTCATCTCTGGCCATGGCTCGACGACCGTGGAATTGGAAGACGGACGCAAGCATTCCTTCGAATGGGGCCCCAAGAGTCTCTTCTCGATTCCGCTCAACGCCAAGCACCAGCACTTCAACGGTTCGGGCCTTGAGCCGGCTCGTTTTGCGTCTGCCAATAATATGGTCTTCGTGATGAACCGCTTCCGCGATGAAGATCTGATCTTCAATTGCGGCGTGCCGTTTCCAGAACGCATCGGGCGCCCGGACTATTTTGTCGGTGAAGGCGAGTTCATTTCAATCGCGCCGGGGCGGCATCAGTGGGAGACGAATTTCGTCGCCGATCTTTCCGGCTTTGAGCTGAGGCAATGGAATGCGCGCGGGGCAGGCGGCTCCAACCTGCGCTTCATGCTGACCGAGAACACGATTGGCGCGCACTCATCTGAAATGCCGGTGGGCACCTACAAGAAGGGCCATCGCCATTTTGACGGCGTGTGCGTGTTCGCCGTGACGGGTCAGGGTTATTCGCTGCTGTGGCATGAAGACGATCCGGATTTCACGCGCATCGACTGGGAGCACGGCTGCGTGTATTGCCCGCCCGATTCCATGTTCCACCAGCATTTCAATGTCGCCGATCATCCCTCGCGCTATCTCGCCTTGCAAATTGGCACGGTGCGCTATCCGCTCCTCAAGATGAAGCGCGACATCTGGGAGGTGGGCGTCGACAAGAACGTCAAGGAAGGCGGGGCGCAGGTCGAGTACGAGGATCAGGACGAGCGCATTCACGACATGTGGCTGAAGGAGATCGCCAAGAGCGGCGTTGAATCTCGCATGAGCAAGTTCATTGATGAGTCCCGGTTCGCCGGAAAGGGCGCAGCATGAGTGAGCAGTCAAGCGAAATGCATCCGCGCGCGGCTGAGAAGTATCTCGTGGATCCCTACGACAACTGGGCGCGCGCGCAGGGTGTGCCGATTGTGACTGCGCCCGTGGTGGATCTTACTGAGGTTGAGACGGCGCCCTGGGCGCGTTTTGGCGTTAACGGCGCCATCTGCCATGTGGAGGGCCGCTGCGATTTCCTCACCGTCTTCGTCCTCGACATCGCTGCCGGGCGCGCGACCAAGCCGATGCGTCACACCTACGAGGACATGATCTATGTTCTGGATGGGCGCGGTGAAACCGAGGTGATCCTGTGCGACGGTGAAATCCGTCGTCTGGCCTGGGCGCCGGGCTCGCTGTTCAGCGTTCCTGTCAACGCGACGTGCATCCATCGCGCGCCGGGGCAGTCCGCCGTGCGGCTCGCCTCGTTTAACGACATGCGTTACCTGATGGGCCTTTATCGGAACGAGGCGTTCCTGTTCGACAATCCTGCGAAGTTCGCCAAGCGACAGCAGCGCGCTTGCGATCAACGCTGGATCGTCGACCCAGCGACCGAGCCCGTGCACGAGTACAACGAAGCCGCGCGCGCCGACATCACGCTGGCGGACAGCGTCATCGGTGCGCAGGTCATAGAGGTGCGTGCAGGCGAGAGCGATCTCGCGCATCGGCAGATGCAGGGCAGGCATCTTCTGTGCGTTGAGGGCGAGGGCTATTCGCTGTCATTCGAGTCGGCTGACGGTTCGATCACGCACAGGCCCTGGAAGCGCGGCGTCGTCATCGGGCAGGCGAGCATGAACTTTCATCAGAACGTCGCTGGCGCCCACACGGCGCGCGTCGTGTCTCTTGAACTTGGATCTACAACGTCGCCAATTTTTCGTGGCCGACGGGCCGCCTATGGCGACACACAAGTCTATGCGTCAGGCGCCGCGACAATCGCGCGCGCCGACGAAAGTGAGCAGATGATCGCTGCGCGCAAGGGCGCGTAAGCGTATTTCAGGGGGCATTTATGAACGTCGTCGTTACTGGAGCCGGGCTTGTTGCAACAGCCTACGCGCGTGAAGCCATCGCGAAGGGGTGCTCGGTTACGTTTATCGATCCGGAGCCGCGGCAGGATTACCTGCGTTTCAAGCTCGGCGACAAGGGCTGGAATCTCGTTCGCAAGGATATTCGCGATCTGCCCGGTCTTGTCGACGCGTTCCGCGACAACAAGGCTGACGCGGTTATCCATACGGCTGGCCTGATCGGGTCGCGCGTCCAGCAATCGCTTTATAACGGGTTCGACATCAATGTCGGCGGCTCGCGCAATGTTGCAGAAGCCGTGCGCCTCGCGGGCGTGCGCCGCCTCGTTCATATCTCGACGATGGGTGTCTTCGACACCCGGCGCAAGACGACCGCCAACGTGCCGGAAGACTTCGCGCGCGGCGCCAACCGGGGCTACGGCAATTACAAGGCGGCCATCGAAATGGTGATGGAAGCCTATGCCGATCAATACAAGTTTGAACTGCTGATCCTGCGTCCGGCCAACGTTTACGGTTTCGGTCATTTCTTCGCCGGTTCGTCCGGCGGCATGAAAATGCAATCGCTTGTGGAAGCCGCGATTGATGGGGCCGCCGCGCGCGTCCAGTCGTCCGAGACCATGGCGAATGAATATATTTATTCGCGCGACACGGGCCGCGCAATCGAGATCGCGACGACGATCGCGATGCCGAAAGATTACATCTTCAATATCGGTAACGGATACGTCAGCGCATTCGATCAGGTTCTTGAAGCGCTCGGCGGTGTTGGCAAGGTCGGCAATATCGAAGTGGAGGCGGGCGATCCGCCAAAATCGAAGGCGCACGCGATGGATATCGCACGCGCTGCCGCGCAGCTTGGCTGGGCGCCAAAGTATTCGCTGGCCGACGGGTTCCGCGATTACGCCGATGAGCTGCGCGCGGCGCGTACTTTCTTCGCGGGCAATAGGTGATTCGTCGTCTCTCGCGCGCCTGATTGCCGGGCCGGATCAATCAGGGTAGCCTTGCACCCAACGCGCAGGAATAACGCTGCGCGAAGTAAAACAAGAGGGGAATTCAGAATGAATCGATTTGGGTGGATGTTAGCTGGCGTCGCGACGTCAGCGCTTTTTGCAGCCGACGCGTATGCGCAGGACGCCTCGAAGTTTTACGCGGACAAGACGCTCACATACTATGTTGGCCTTTCCGCAGGCGGTGGCTACGATCAGAATGCGCGTCTCGTCGCGCGTTACATCAACAAATACATCGCGGGCGCTCCGCAAGTCATCGTGCGCAACATGCCCGGCGGCGGTGGATTGGTGATGACCAATTTTGTCGCTAACGTCGCGCCCAAGGATGGCTTGCACATAGCTGTGCCGCAGCGCGGCGTACCGTTCGAGCCTCTGCTGGGCGGCGATAGCCACGCGAAGTTCGACCCGCTCAAGCTTCAGTGGATCGGCAGCACCAACAGCGACACGTCTGTCGCCATCGTGCACAAGCGCACGGGCGTGAAGAGGTGGCAGGACCTGCGCAACAAGGAAGTTGTCGTTGGCGGAACGGGCGTTGGCACGGAAAGCGTGACTGTTCCCTACCTGCTTCGCAATTTGCTCGGTTTCAGATTCTCCGTGATCGCCGGATATCCGGGCGGCAGCGACGTTAATCTAGCGATGGAGCGAGGCGAAGTAGATGGTCGCGGCACGTTCTCATGGACGAGCCTGAAGCCCAAGAAGAAGGAATGGATCGACAGCGGCGAGTACGTCATCCTCTATCAGATGGGCCTGAAGCGGCACAAGGAAATCGCGAACGTGCCGCTGGTGACGGAACTCACAGATAGCAAGGAAGACAAGCAGCTTCTGCAATTGCAGTTTGCGGCGTTCGAAATGGGCCGCCCGCAATTCGTTGCAGACGGCGTTCCTGCGGATCGCGTCAACATTCTGCGCCGCGCCTTCGATAAGGTGATGGAGGATAAGGCCCTCATCGTCGAAGCCGAGAAGGGCGACATGGAGATCAATCCGCTAACGGGCGAAGAAATGACCGACATCATGAAGGAAGTTTATTCGAGCCCGAAGGAAGTTGTCGCCAAACTTGGCGAGGCGCTCAAGAAGCCAAACAACGTGAAGCTCGCGCCTGGCGCGAAGTAGCAAAACGGCTTCGTATACAGTCCCCGTTCAAACCAAAACGGCGCCGTGAGGGCGCCGTTTCTTTTTATGATGATTTCGCCGATTATTCGGCGGCCATGACAGGCTTGGGCGGCAGGGTCTCGAGTTCGGCTTCGTAGGCGCCGTCCATCTTCGGCTCGACGCCGCGCTTGGCGACTTCCGACTTGAAGAGATCGCGCACGAGCTTGGACTCATCAGCATAATCGATCTGGTTGCCGCCGAGACGACGGCTGATCCACGACATGGGCACGCCTTGCGCGTTGCGCGGCGAATTGCCGGGCTTGAAGGCGAGATAGCGCGCGGGCGAGGCGCCCGTGTTGAAGTGCTGATGGAACCACTGGTTCGGCGGCACGATGAGTGAGCCGACCTGCCAGTCGTAGCGCTTGGGTCCATCGCCCTCTGGCCACATCAGCGAATAGCCTTCGCCCGACAGGACGATGACGTGCGCCCCGGGGCCGTGGCGATGGCCCTTCTTGTACGTGCCAATGGGGAATTGTGAGATATGGCTCGGCATAGCGCCGCGCGCCATGTTGAAGCGGATATGGCCGCCGCCAGCGCCGCGCTCCTTGGCCGCGATGAGCGGCAGGTTAACCGCGTCCGGCACAAAATTGGTGCGCAGCAGAAAACCTTCCTTCTCGTCCTTGGCGGCGAAATAATCGGGCTCGCCGGAGAAGCGGCTTTTGAAATCGTGCTTCGTGTTGAAGACGAAATCCGTCTCGCTGTACATGTTGATGACTTGCGGCGCGAAGGTGACGCCAACGTAGCGCGCAGCTTCGCGGCCAGAGCCGTTGAAGTGCTGGTGGTGGCAATTGATCGGGACGGCGAACATGGCGCCGGCCTTCCATTCAAAGGTGATCCTCTGGCCTGCGTCGTTCCACACCGTCGTGGAGCCGCGGCCTTCGAGCACGAGAATCATTTCGTCATAGAGCTGGCGCATGGGCGCAAGTTTGCCGCCCGCCGGGATCTCGCAGACGTAGCAATCGTTGGAGGTGCGCGAGGCTTCGTGATTGATGAACACGCCCTTGCCGCCCCGTTGGGCCCAGGGCTTGAGCTCGACGTGCCTCAGATTCTTGACATAAAAGGCGCTGATAATGTCGAGGCCCTGGTCCCGCACCCATTTCTCGTAGGGGCTGTCTTTCTCGCTCGCGAATTTCTTCGCCAGTTCTTCGGATACGATTGCTGTGCTCGCCATGGTGTTTCCTCCGGTTTGTGGCGCACACTAATGGTTGAGTCTTGATCTCTCAAGCCCGCTGACCGGTAAGACTGAGCCCACGCCATGCGCTTGCTGCAATGCCGCGAGGTCATTATCATCGGCCCATCAACCACGGAGATGAACATGAAGCGCGATTTCGAGGACCATTGCTGGAAAGACATCGTCAACGAGGAACTTCTTGAGATTTACGGCGCGTACAAGCGGGAAACCTTCGTCGGCCCACGCTCCGCCGTCCTCGCGATCGACCTCTACAACAAGGCCTACAAGGGCGGAAACCGCCCGGTTATCGAAGTTAACCGTGAATTTGCTGGAAGTTGCGGCGAAAACGCATGGAAGGCGATCGAGCCGACCCAGCAATTGTTCGCAGCGGCCCGCAGGGCTGGCATTCCGGTCATCTATTCCACGCGTCACGCCGACACGGCGGGGGTTCATTCGACCAACCGGCGCATGAAGGAAGAGGCCGAGTCCGAGTACCACATCTATGAGGCCTTCAAGCCCGAGCCCGGCGATCTCGTCATTTACAAGGAGCGCGCATCCGCGTTCTTCGGCACGCCGCTGGTCGCGCATTTGCGCCGGATGAAAATCGAAAGCCTCATCATTTGCGGCGAGTCGACCTCGGGATGCGTGCGCGCCTCCACCGTGGACGCCTACTCGAACGGCTTCCACAACGTGCTCGTTGAAGAATGCACGTATGACCGTTCTATGCTGAGCCACAAGGTCAATCTGTTCGACCTTCACCACAAGTACGCGGATGTGATGCACATCGACGAAGTTGTCGCTCATCTTGCCGGGATGGTTCGCAAGGCGGCCTGAGATAGGCGCCGGCGCGCGTTCAGTGCGCGTCGGCGTTTTACCATGCCTGGCATTGGCCTTGTCGCCAGCGGCGGGCATCAAGACCATCATTTTCGGGCAAGAAAATTTTCAGGAGGAAGCCATGCCGCACGACGAAGTCTCCAATCACTGGCACGAACCAAAGGTGGGCCAGAAGGCGGGTCTGGGCAAGTTTGGCCGCCCCGCGATGCCGTATGACGCCTTCATGGAAGCCGAAGGCGTTCCCGTTTTCCGCGACATTGGCTGCAAGACGGTTCTCGATCTGCCGATGAAGCCCTGGGCGCGCCTGGGCGGCAAGGGCACATATATCCAGCTGCTCGGCACGGAAGGCCTGTGGGGCATGTATGTCGTTGAAGTGCCGCCCGGCGGCGCGCTCAACATCGAGAAGCATGTCTATGAGAAGATGTGTCTCGTGGTCGAAGGTCGCGGCTCCAC
>CANMLK010000035.1 GCA_947498445.1 Beijerinckiaceae bacterium | reverse complement strand
AAGGCGCTGCTGCGCAAGGCCTCGGAACGAACCGTCGAGGGATTGTGGAACGCAATCGGTGAATTGATCGGCAAGTTCGAACCGAAGGAGTGCGCCAATTACTTCGCCGCAGCAGGTTACGATGCAGTCTGAAAGGAATCCGCTCTAGCGCGAAAAGCGCGGACGGATTTTATTTGGCTACCCCCCGGAGCGGATGCGCCAATGGCCCCATGGATTCGACCATCCCCGCCAGAGAGGTCCATACACACTCAGTCAACTGCGGTTCGCATTGAAATCTGCGTTTTTTCAAACGCGCCAGAAACAATGTCCGGCGAAGCGACGGCTTTACGAGCGGGCGACAGTCCATATCGCCCTTCGCAGCCTCCTCAAGGATTGAGAACTGCGGCAAAACACTGCTGGCGACGCCTCGTTGAACGAGACTTTTCATACCGGAGATTGAGCGAATTTCGTATTGTATATTTGGCTCCATGCCCAAAGCGCTGGCTGCTTTGAATACGACGGTGCGCACGCTGTCGCCCGCCTCAGGCATGGCGAGGGGCCGGGTCAAAGCCTCAGCAAGCGTGATCTCAACACCATTGAACCCATTCGCAGGTGTGGCAAGCACAAGATCATCTTGCAAAAGCGGCGTTCGAGAAAATTGCGGGAGGTCTGGGACATCATAACAAAGTGCGAAGTCGACCTGGCCGTCGTCTAGCCATCGCGTGAGCACATGGCTCATGCCTTCAACGAAGCTGATCTCCAGGCAAGCCGTGTGCGCGTTCAAGGCAATCTCATGCCCGGCGGCGAGCATGAGCGCGGGCGTCACCCCCAGCCGAACAGGCTCAGACTGACTGCGCTGCAGACGGATCAGTTCTTTTTCGGTTGTCTCTACAAGAGAAAGAATTTCGAGCGCACGCGTATAAAGTAGACTTCCCGCGACAGTTGGCTGAACGCCTCTTGAATGTCGCTCAAGCAGCGTCGTCTTCAAATGATCTTCTAGTTGCTTTATTTGAGCGCCCAAAGCCGTTTGCGCTACGTTGAGACGCTCCGCCGCGCGGGTGATGTTGCCGCTGTCAATAACTTGCACAAAGTAACGCAGCTGACGAAGGTTCACGTGATTATCCCCTCAGCTTGAAAGCCGGGAGGATTAACCGGATTTGACCGTAAGTCTATCTTTCGGGAAGTCAAAGCATCTCGAAGCAGGCTCAATCTGGCCTGCAATGCGCCGACCCAACGCTATACACTGCGCTGCGCCCCAGCACGTGGGCGCTGGTGACGCCTACGGGAAACAGGGGCGAAAACGCTGCATCGCGTATGTTCAGCCCACCCGCGTAGGCGCCGAATGCGGGCATGACGCAGCGCTTGCCGTCGCTGGCGAAACATCTGCGCCGCAAGCCGCCGCTTTTCGACACCACCCGCGCAACCGGATGAAGATGCCCCGCGATTTCAGCCTGTTCGCCCGCTATGGGCTCGTGCCGTAATGTGACGGCGCCGATCGAGAAGGTCGCGCACCGCTCGCCATCAACAAATGTGGGGACTTCCGGGTCGTGATTGCCCGCGACCCAGACGAAATCGCGCCCGCGTTGAAGCTCGGCCAGCGCGCGCCGGTCTGGCTCGGCCATGCGCTCGCCTGCTCGCACATCGTGAAAGGAATCGCCCAGCGCAATCACCGCGCGGGGCGCCAGACGTATGACCACAGAGGCGAGCCGCGCGAGCGTTGCAGCCGTGTCATAGGGCGGTAAAAGCACGCGGCGGGCGGCGTAGGCCGAACCTTTTTCCAAATGCAGATCGGCGACGATGAGCAGGCGCTCGTCCTCTTGAAAGAGCGCGCCCGAAATGTCGGCCAAAAACGAGACGCCGCTGACGTTCAGTCGCGCTGGCGCCATCGCCGTCCGCTTTTCCGCCACCGCAAAACTCATTGCCCCATAGCTTCCTGCGTAAGCGCCTGCGCAGCGTCGGCCAGAACCTGATCCTGCGCTTCGCCGTAAACAGGTTCGCGGCCAATTTCCAGCATGACCGGAACCGCCAGCGGCGAAACGCGCTCCAGCGCCTCATGCACGATTCGTCCCTGCACACGGGTGAGCATATCCGCTAAGCGGGCAAGGTCGAGCAGGCCTGTCGACGCATCCTCGCGCGCAGCCCGAAGGAGGATGTGATCGGGCTGGTGGCGGCGCAGCACATCGTAGATGAGATCGGTGGACATCGTCACCTGACGGCCCGTTTTCTCCTTGCCCGGAAAACGCCGCTCGATGAGCCCGGCGATGACGGCGCAGGAGCGAAAGGTGCGCTTCATCAATGCGGATTCTTCCAGCCATTCTTCAAGATCATCGCCCAGCATGTCCTGATCGAACAGCGCGGCCAGCGACACGCGCCCCGCTTTCGCAGCGCCAGCGACGTCGCCCAGTGACCACACCGCCAGCGCGTATTCGTTGGCCACGAAACCCTGCGGGCGCAGGCCCATCCGCTCCATGCGCCGCGTCAGCAACATGCCAAGCGTCTGATGCGCCAGACGGCCCTCAAACGGATAGGCGACCAGAAAAAAACGCTCGCCGCGCGGAAACGTCTCGACGAGAAGATCGCCGGGCTTTGGCAGGCGCGACACGCGCTTTTGCAGGCTGAGCCACTCGCGCACCTGTTCAGGCAATGCGCCCAAATTGCGCGGATTGGAGACGAGCTTGCGCACGCGCTCGGCAAGATAAGTTGATAGCGGAAACTTGCCGCCCGCGTAGGACGGCACTTTGGGCGCATCAGCATGCGCGCGTGAAACCAGCGCCTCGTTTTCAACAATTCCCTGCAGCGCAAGGATTTCGCCGCCGAAGACAAACGTGTCGCCCGGCGCAAGCGTCTCCAGAAAGTATTCCTCGATCTCGCCAAGCATCCGCCCGCCGCGCGCCAGAGGTCCGGTGTAGGTCGGCCGCGACGCTGCGTTGCCGGGGAGTTTTGCAGGATAAAACAACATTGAGCCGCTGCTGGCGGCGCGGGCCTTCGCCTGCACTGCGCGACCCCGCACGAGGCGCACTTTCAGCATGTCGGATTCGATGATCGTGCCGACGTTCATGCGCCAGCTTTGCGCGACGCGGGGATTGGAGACCCGCCACAGGCCGTCCTTGTTCTGGCGGATTTTTGCGAACCGATCATACGTGCGCAGCGCATAGCCGCCGGTTGCAACGAAATCGAGTGCGGCGTCAAAATCCTCGCGCGTCAAATGAGCGTAAGGCTCGGCGCTGCGCACTTCGTCAAACAGGTCATCGGCGCGAAACGGCGCCGCGCAGGCCATGCCCAGAATATGCTGGCACAGCACATCATGGCCGCCCGTGCGCAAGGGCGGTGAATCCTGCGCGCCTTCTCGCGCAGCGTCTATGGCGGCGCGACACTCCAGCACTTCGAAACGATTTGCGGGCACGAGCATGGCGCGCGAGGATTCGTCCAGCCGGTGATTGGCGCGGCCGATGCGTTGCATCAGGCGACTCGAACCCTTGGGCGCGCCCACGTTAATGACGAGATCGACGTCGCCCCAGTCGATGCCAAGGTCGAGCGTGGACGTGCAGACAACGCCTTTGAGTTTGCCCTGCGCCATGGCCTCTTCCACGCGGCGGCGCTGGCTGGCGTCAAGCGAGCCATGATGCAACGCGATGGACAAGGCGTCCTCGTTGATTGACCACAATTGCTGGAAGATCGCTTCGGCCTGCGCGCGCGTGTTCACAAAAACGAGCGCGGTCTTGGCGCCTTTTATCGCCTCGTAAATTTCGTGGATAGCGTGCCACGCGCCGTGGCCAGACCAGGGCAAACGCTCCCGCGTATCCAGCATGGACAGATCCGGCGCCGCCCCTGCTGGCGCCGTCACCAGCGCCGCCATTTCACCCTTGCCGCGCTGCGCAACAAGATAGCGACGCAGTTCATCAGGATCACGCACCGTGGCTGACAGGCCGGTCGCCGCAAGGTTCGGCGAGAGCGTGCGCAAGCGCGCCAGATCAAGCGAGAGCAGATCGCCACGCTTGGACGTGACCAGCGAATGCAATTCGTCCAGCACAACGCGCTTGAGCGATCCGAACAGATGCGCGGCGTCCGCGCCGCCTAGCAGCAAGGCCAATTGCTCGGGCGTGGTCATCAGGATGTCGGGCGGATCGCGGCGCTGACGCTGGCGGCGCGAAGCGGGCGTATCGCCCGTGCGCGTTTCGATGCGCACGGGCAGGTCCATGTCGATCACGGGCGCATCGAGATTGCGCGCAACGTCCACCGCCAGCGCTTTTAGCGGCGAGATGTAAAGCGTGTGCACGCCGCGCCCGCGATCGCGTCGTTTCGTTGCGGCGAGATCAATGAGGCTGGGCAGAAAGCCCGCCAGCGTCTTGCCTGCGCCCGTGGGCGCGACAAGCAGCGCGCTCTCGCCGTTTTGCGCGTGCGCCAGCAATGCGAGCTGATGGCCGCGGGGCGACCAGCCGCGTACGGCAAACCAGTTTGCGAACACCGCAGGCAAGCTGGCCTCGGTCGCCGGGGTCTTCTTGCGCGGGCGTTTTGTCACGAGCAGATTCTAGGCGCGCGAAAGGATCGCGACCAGACCCGGCACTTCCACGCCAGCGTCCTTGCGCGTCGAAGCGTCGTCCAGAACCGCAATCGTGAACCCATATTCTGAGGCCAGCCGTGCGATGTAGGCGCGCGAGTGAGCGTAGCGCAGATCAGGGCCGAGCGACCATTCCGCGCCCTCGCCCCGCTGCACGCTGAAGGCGAACAGCCCGCCGGGTTCAACAACGCGGGCGCTTTCCGCTAATATGTGTTCAAGATCGCCGATGTAGACGAACACATCCGCAGCGACTACGAGGTCGGAGCTATTCTCGCCTTGCGAGACAAGGTAATCGCAAACGTCCGCCACGCTCAAATTAGAGTATTTGCCCGACAGCTGCGCGCCTTCGATCATGACTGGCGAGAGGTCGCAGCCGTTCATGGAATCGACGCGCTTCCACAGTTGGGCCGCCATAAGGCCGGTGCCGCACCCCAAATCCAGCGCGCGATCAAACCAGAATTCGCGCCCTGTGATCTGGCAGGCGCGCTCGATGGCGGAGAGGATCAACTCCGGCCCGCGGTAGCTGAGTTTTTCGCGCAGATGCTGGTCAAAACGCGGGGCGTATTCGTCAAACAGAGCGCGCACATATTCGCGCGGCGCGCTCGCGGGCGCCCTGCCCGCACCCGATGCCGCAATTTTCAGAGCCGCGCCCAGGACGCCGGACGGATCGAGCCGCGCAGCGTGGCCCCAGGCGATTTGCGCGCCCGCCGGGTCCCCAAGCCCCATGAGCGCATCGCCCAGAGACAGATGCGCTGCCGCCCATTGCGGCGCAATTTCAATGACTTGCTGGAAGAGGTCGGCAGCGCCCTCAAAATCGTGATCCTTCAAGGCGCCTGCGCCCCATTCATAGCGGCGGTCTGCAAGGAGGTCGCCTGACGAGCTGCTCATGGACAATACCCTGGCGCAAACGAAACCATTGGCGACCTTTGACGTTGTGATCATGTGCGCAAGCGCACAGCGGCAGTGTGATGGCCCCCATACATAGGGATGGTGGGCCGGAGCAAGGAACCCGGCGACAAGTCAGAGTACAGGGGTAGCGTCATGGAACGGAAGTTTCTGAGTTTTCTCGTTCTGGCCCTTGTCATGGGGCCCCTCGCCGCGCTTGGCGTTTCCCAGGCCGCCCGCAGTTTTGAGCCCAATTTCGAAAAGGCGCCGCCGCTGACGATTTCTGCCCGCGCACTCAATGGCATGAGCGCCGCGCAGGGGCTTCGCTTCTCAAGTTTCGACGTCGACGGTTGCGCTTTCGTGAGCCGCGCCGTCATCGCTGACAACGGAAGCGTGCGCACTGTGAACGACCAGTTCTGCAAGCATTAAGGCTGCTAAGCCAGCTGGCTCTTTGTTTTGCGCGCAACTCGCTTATCTTGAGCCAATGGCGGACCCAATTCTACTGACACCCACGCCTGCGGGGCTTTATTGCCCGGCGGGCGATTTTTATATCGACCCCGTCCGCGCAACGCCACGGGCGCTGATTACGCACGGCCATGCAGACCACGCGCGCGCCGGCCACGGCTCCGTTCTCGCCACAAGGCAAACGCTCGACATCATGGCGCTGCGTTATGGCGAAAACTTTTGCGAGACCCGCCAGATCGCCAAGTATGGCGAGGGTATTAACGTGAATGGCGTGGAGGTGACGTTTCATCCCGCCGGACATGTTCTGGGATCAGCGCAGATTTGCGTGTGCGACGGCAAGAAGCGCATCGTGGTTTCGGGCGATTACAAGCGCGAGCAGGATCCAACCTGCCCACCGTTCGAGCCGATCCGCTGCGATATCTTCATCAGCGAGGCGACCTTCGCGTTGCCAGTGTTTCGCCATCCCGATTCTCGACGCGAAGTTGGAAAGCTTCTTTCCTCGCTGGCGCTGTTTCCAGAGCGGGCGCATCTGCTTGGCGCGTATTCGCTTGGCAAGGCGCAACGCATGATGGCGCTTGTGCGTGAAGCGGGATGGGACAAGCCCATCTGGATTCACGGCGCAGTTGAGAAGATCACGGACTATTACATTCGCGAAGGCGTTGATCTGGGCGAAATTCGCAAAGTGACTGCGGCGGACAGGCCAAAGCTGGCCGGCGAAATCGTTTTGTGCCCGCCCAGCGCGATCCAGGATTTGTGGTCGCGCAAATTTCCCGATCCCGTGGCGGCCTTCGCGTCCGGCTGGATGCGCGTGCGGGCGCGGGCCCGCCAGCGCGGCGTGGAATTGCCGCTTATCGTCTCCGACCACGCGGACTGGGACGATTTGTGCGCCACGATCCGCGAAACGCAATGCAGTGAATTGTGGGTGACGCACGGCGAAGCCGACGCGCTGGCCCATTGGGCTTCAACGATAGGCCTGCGCGCCAAGCCGCTTCATCTTGTGGGCTACGGAGACGAAGAAGAGGCAGCAAGCGATGAGGCTGCGGCGTGAACCGTTTTGCTGAACTGCTCGACCGCGTCGCTTTCGAACATTCGCGCAATGGCAAGTTGCGGCTGATGGCCGATTTCTTTCGCAACACGCCAGATCCTGATCGAGGATGGGCGCTTGCGGCTATCACCGGCGCGCTTACGTTTCGACACGCCAAGCCAGCCATCATCCGCCAGTTGATCGCAGAGCGCACGGACCCTGTGCTGTTTGCGATGAGCTACGATTACGTGGGCGATCTTTCAGAGACTGTCGCGCTGCTCTGGCCAGCGCCAGACGCGGCGAGCGTTGGCCACAACAGGCCGCCGGCGCCAACGCTGACCGAAATCATTGAGCTCCTCGACGAGACGCCGAAGGCGGACATGCCAGTTGCGCTTGGCAGTCTGCTGGACCAGCTGGATGAGACTGGCAGATGGGCGCTTTTGAAGCTCATCACCGGCGGTCTGCGCGTCGGCGCATCGGCGCGTCTTGCAAAAACCGCGCTTGCTTCGCTGGGCGATCTTGAGCCCAACGCGATTGAGGAAGTGTGGCCAGGCCTTGCGCCGCCCTATCTCGATCTGTTCGCGTGGGCCGAGGGGCGCGCGCCGCGCCCCGTCACCAGCGACCCGGCGCCGTTCCACGCGCCTATGCTTGCGCACGCCATTGAGGAAGCAGACCTCGCCGCGCTTGATCCGAAAGACTTCGTGGCCGAATGGAAGTGGGATGGCATCCGCGTGCAAGCGGTTGTGGGACATGACGCTGAAGGCCAGCGCGTGGGGCGGCTTTATTCGCGCACGGGCGACGATATTTCCGCCGCTTTTCCCGATGTGATGGAAGCGCTCTGCGCGGATGCGTTTGGCGATGCGGCCATCGATGGCGAATTGCTTGTCGTGCGCGCGGGCAAGGTAGATTCGTTTGGCGCGCTGCAGCAGAGGCTCAATCGCAAAAAGGTCGACGTGAAGCTGGTGGCTGAATACCCTGCGCACGTTCGCGCTTATGATTTGTTGAGCGAGGCGGGCGAGGATTTGCGCACGCTGACATTTAGCGAGCGCCGCGCACGGTTGGAAAACTTCATCGCCACGCGCAGGCCCGCGCGGTTTGACCTTTCGGCGCGGGTCGCGTTTCAATCGTGGGATGACATCGCGCGTTATCGCAGAGATCCTGCCAGCGCGGGCGCGGGCGAAGAAGCGCCCGCCATTGAAGGGCTGATGCTTAAACACGCCGATTCCATCTACACGCCGGGGCGTCCAAAGGGCCCGTGGTGGAAGTGGAAGCGCGATCCCTTCACGGTCGATGCGGTGTTGATGTACGCGCAGCGCGGACACGGCAAGCGGTCGTCGTTTTATTCGGACTACACATTCGGCTGCTGGCGCGAAGGCGCGCAGGGTGATGAGCTTGTGCCCGTGGGGAAAGCCTATTTTGGATTCACCGATGCGGAATTGAAACAACTCGACAAATGGGTTCGCGATCACACCACCAACCGCTTCGGTCCTGTGCGGGAGGTTGAGGCCAACCGGACAATTGGCCTCGTGCTCGAAATCGCGTTTGAAGGCGTGCAACGCTCCACACGACACAAGTCTGGCGTGGCGATGCGATTTCCGCGCGTCGCGCGTATCCGATGGGACAAACCTTCGCGCGAGGCCGACAGGCTGGAGGCGCTTGAAGCCTTGATCGGCGAACGTAAACAGATGAGCGGCTGATCAGGCGCCGCGATCCGCGCCCATGATTTCGCCGTCGCCGTAGAGGAGACCTTCAACAAAAATGCGGCCCGGCCGTGTTTCGCTTTCCTTGCGGCGCAGGCTGGAAATGAAACCCGCACCAATCGCGACGAAAAATCCGGCGAGCGCGCCGGACGCGATGATCTCCATCTGAAATCCGCCGTCGCGCCATGCGAACGCGATTGTGGTGACGACGGCGCAGGCGCTAGCGCCAAGCGCCAGTGCGGCGTCGGAAGCTGTGGCGCGCGACCAGGCCGACAGAAGAAGTAACGGCGCAATGATAGCGGCCGAGAGCAGGATTGCCAGCGCCAGCAGATTTTGCGGCGCTTGCGGCGCTGTCGACGCGAGGTAGACCATGCCCAGTGAAAGCGCGACCATGATGAAGCGTCCGGCTGCAAGACGACGACTCGCGAGCGCCCGTCCCTGCCGTGTCGCAAACAGGAGGTCGTGCGCCAATGCTGTCGCGCATGTCTGCACGCCGGCGGCGGCCAGCGCCAGCGCGATGGCGAGATAGCCCGCGTTGACCAGACCAGAAATGGCGAGGCTGAAACGCCCTAGTTCAGGCAAGCCGGTGGGAAGGAAGCGCCCTGACGCCCACACGTTCTCGAGGCCCATAAGGCCGGAATAATTTTCCGCGCCGCTGCACAGGAGAGTGGCGGCGCGCGGCGCGGCGGCGGCGTGGCCGCAAATGGTCACAAGCCCCTTGTCGCTCGCCACATATAAAAAAGTCGGCAAAGCGTCCGCGCGTTGGCCGACGACCAGCGCATCGAGCGCGAGCGCGGATATCGCCATGCCCACCGCCATTGCGCTCGCAAGCACCACAAACCAGCCCAGCGCCATGACGCCAGCCCGTCCTTTTGATCGCGTGCTTCGAGACGCGATCATTGGAGAAAGTAACGGAGCCATGGCGGCGATTCCCAACGCGACAGCTGCAGCGGTCGCGCTGAATTGCAAAAGAGACGCTTTGACGGGCGGGTTCCAGATCGACATGCGGGCCACGGCCTCGGCCCAGAGGTCGGCGCGGCCGATGACCGGCGCTGGCAATGGCGACCCCGTCGCGGACAGGATCGCAAGCGGTAAAAGCAGCGCAAGCGACAGCACGAAGGCGGATATGGCCGCCCCCCACGCGCTGCCAGAAAGCCCGCCGGGCGCGACAATGGTGAAAACGAGGAAACCCACCACCACGGCGACCGGCCCGGCGGCGAGGCCCAGTGCTTCCTGCAGCGACCGGATGGCCCCGTCAAACCCCGCAAGGGCAACCAGACCGCACGCTATTGCGACAGTGACAGCGCTTGCCGCCCGCATCGCAGAACTTTCAAAGCGCATGCCGAAGAGATCGGGCAGAGAGAAGGCGCCAGATTTTCGCAACATCGGGCCCGAGAGGAAGCCAGCCATGCCCAACCCGACGACAAGTCCCGCAAGCATCGCCGCATGCACTCCACCGGGCGGGCCGGGCGGCAGCATGGGCGGGATCAGCGCGGCGGCCAGCCCCGCCATGGCGAGGCCCACATACTTTTGCGGCATCAAGCGGCCTGCCGCATAAAAATTGAAGACTCTTATCGCCTGCGCGAGAAAGCCCAGCACGACGAGCCCGCCCATGACAATGACAGGGCTCAAAACTGTAACCAGCCGGGCGGGCGCGCCAACCCGGTCGATGACAACCACAAGGGCGCCCGCCAGGAAGAGAGCCGCTGCAACAAAGGCGACACGCCCTTCCACGGCGGCGCGGGCGCGCTTTTCGTCCCGTGATTGCGGATCTCTCACTTCGGCTCCGGCGAAACTGACGGGCCGCTTGCGCAGCCGGGTTGGACAGAGGACAATAGAGAAGCGTTCAGGAAATCAAAAGTCGGCCCCTGTGCAAGGTGGCCGTTGGGAGTGGAGGTCCGTTGAACCAGACAACAACAACGAAGATCGTCATCGCAGACGATCACCCGCTGGTGCGCGGCGCCCTGCGCGAGGCGGTGGCCGGGGCTGTGCCGGGATCCGATATCGCAGAGTGCGGCGATCTGGAGCAATTGAGCGCGCTGCTCGCCAAGAGCGGCGGCGCCGATCTCGTGCTGCTCGATCTGTCGATGCCGGGCGTTCGCGGCTTTTCCGGCCTCATCTACCTGCGCGCCCAGCACCCGGACACGCCCGTTGTGGTGGTGTCGGGCAACGAGGACCCGTCCGTCATGCGCCGCTGCATCGATTTTGGCGCGTCGGGCTATATTCCAAAGACGACGGCGATAGAAGCCATGCGCGGGGCGATCCGCACTATTCTGGAGGGGCAGACCTGGACTCCGCCGGACGTGGACCTCGCGGCGCCCGCCGACAAGGAAACGACCGATCTGGTGCGCCGGCTCGCCTCGCTCACGCCGCAGCAGGTGCGGGTGCTCATGATGCTGTCCGAGGGCCTGCTTAACAAGCAGATCGCCTATGAGCTTACGGTGTCAGAAGCAACCGTGAAGGCCCACGTCTCCGCCATTCTGCAAAAGCTTGGCGTCGACAGCCGCACCCAGGCGGTCATCGTCGCCGCGAAGATCGAAGCCGGGCAGTGGCAGGGCGCGAACAGCTGACCGGCAAAAACTAATCGCGCGCCCTGGTCCGCAGGCGCCGCGTTTTCGCCGCTGGCTCCCTATATACGGAGCAGCCAGCGGAGACTTTGTCCAATGACGCGTATTCTTTTCGCCCTTGTCGCGGCCAGCGTTTTTGCTGGCGCGAGCGCCTTTGCGCAGCCAGCCCCCACGGCCCCAGCCCCGCCATCTGACCGCGACGGGCGGTTTTCCATGACGCCTGCGCCCGAGGGCGGTTTCCTGCGCCTCGACACGCGCACCGGCGCTGCGTCCCATTGCCGACTCGTCGACGGCGCCCTGCAATGCCGCAGCGGCGCTGACGAACGCGCGGCGCTAGAAGCGGAAATCTACCGCCTGGCCAAGGAGAACGAAGACCTGAAACGCAAGACGGCGCAGGCGACCCCGGGCGATCGGCTCCGCAATGCGCTGCCCAATGAGCAGGAGATCGACACGGCGCTTGGCTTTATGGAGCGGATGATGCGCCGTATGATGAACCTGTTCCGTGAAAGTCCAACTCAGGACCGGATCTAGACGGAAACGAATGAGGAGCCGACCCCAATGACCGACCAGAATGCACCGCCCCGGGCCGAGCCCAGTCGCCCTGCGGGCTGGGAGAACGCCAATTGGTCAGCCAAACAGCCAGCGCCGCCAGCCGATGCGCGACCTGTGACGGGGTTTGAGCGCTTCATAGGCGGCAGCCCCGGCATGGTGGCGGTCCGCCTGCTCGTCGTGTCGCTCGTCGTCGGGGCCATCCTGATGTGGCTCGACATCAGGCCCTACGAGATTTTTTCCGCCCTCGAACGCTTTTTCTATCGCATTTCGCGCATGGGCTTTGCGGCCGTCCGCGAAATCATCGACTACGTCATCGTCGGGGCGCTGATCGTTGTTCCTGTGTGGTTCGTGCTGCGCCTGTTCAACACGAAACGCTGACAACAAAACTGCGCGCGATCAGGCTTTTGCCCAGTCGCGCGCCGTCCGGCCAACCACTGCCGACAGTGACGCAAGCCGCTCGCTGGACAATCTGTCCGCGAGGCCCCGGCGGATATCATCGACAAGGGCCGGGCCGGCGAACACCAGCGCGGAATAAAGCTGAATGAGCGTTGCGCCCGCTTCGAATTTTGCGAAGGCGCTCGCGACGTCGTGCACGCCGCCTGCCCCCGCGATGGGGAAGCGTCCATCGACGCGCAGATAAAGCTGCGCAAGCATGCGCGTGGATTTTTCAAACAGCGGCTTGCCAGAAAGTCCACCCGCCTCAGGCGCATCCTTCGCGCGCAGGGAAGATGGCCTGTCGATTGTCGTGTTGCCGAGGATCATGCCGTCAACGCCGCGCGCAACGCAGACGCGCACGATGTCGTCGAGATCTTCAAGCGTGAGATCTGGCGCGATCTTCAACAACACCGGCTTGCGTCCATGCCGGGCGCTCGCCTCGTCGCGCACATGCAGCACGCGCGCCAGCAAATCATCGAGCACGCCCGCCTGCTGCAGATCGCGCAAGCCCGGCGTGTTGGGCGACGAGATGTTGACGGTGAAATAGGACGCGACATCGGCGAACGCTTTCACGCCATTCACGTAATCGGCGACGCGATCCGTCGCTTCCTTGTTGGCGCCGACATTCACGCCGACAATTCCGCTGCGTCCCACGCGGGCCTTGAGGCGCGCATGGACTACGTCATGCCCCTCGCTGTTGAAGCCAAAGCGATTGATGACGCCTTCGTCCTCAACGAGACGAAACAGCCGCGGCTTGGGATTGCCGGGCTGCGGGAACGGCGTGACAGTGCCAATCTCGACGGAGCCAAAGCCTGCACGCAGCAAGGCGTCCGGCGCCTCCGCGCCCTTGTCGAACCCGGCCGCCATGCCGAGGGGATTAGGAAAGTCGATGCCGAACGCTTGCGTGCGCAGACGCGCATCAGCAGGCGCCGCAGCGGGAAATGGCATGTAGCGGAGGCCCGCGACCGTGGCGCGGTGCGCCGTTTCAGGATCGAGCGCGAATAGAATCGGACGCGAAAGAGCGCCAAGAACACGCATCATGGCAACAGCCCATCGAAATCATGCGACCCGTCCGCACACATGGGCAATGGGCGCGCCCACAGCGTTTCGCTGGTCAAGAAGGGGCGATAGAGATGGGGAAACAGCTGGCCGCCGCGCGATGGCTCCCACACCATCTTGTCGCCAAAGGCGTCCGCATCGAGCGCGATCAGGACAAGCGCCTCCTGCCCGGCGAAATGTTTTGCAGCCGTTTCGCGCGCCTGTTCGGCGGTCGAGAAATGGATGAAGCCGTCAGCAAGATCGACGGGCGCGCCCTCGAATCCGCCACTGACCTGCGCTGCGGCCCACTGCTCGGCAGTGGCGATTTTGTAGATCGGGGTCAATGTCGGCTTCTCCGGGTTTGTGCGAACCTACAGAGGCTGCGCGCCCCGGGCAATGGCTGGATTCGCCTCTCACAAGCGCCCACGCCAAGGTAAAGTGGTCCCGAATCAAATTGGGAAGAGCACATGCTGGTCGCCATATTCATCGCAATCCTGGTGGTTCTTGCGAGCGTGCTGATCCACTATGAAGCGCTGCGCCTGACATCGGACATCATTCCGCGACTGGTCTTTCATCCGCAGCGACGCATTCTGTTCGTCCTGATGGCGACGCTTGTTGTGCACGTTGTCTCCATCTCACTTTTGCCTTCAGCTATTTTTCGATGAGCGAGTTATTCGCGGTTGGATCGCTCCACGGCGATTTTAAATCCAGTGCGATCGACTATTTTTACTTCTCCGCGACGACCTACACGACTTTGGGAATCGGCGACGTCTATGCGCAAGGCCCCATGCGGATCGTGGCGGCGCTTGAATCGCTCACCGGCCTTGTGATGATTTCGTGGTCTGCGACATTTACGTATATGCACATGGAGCGGTTCTGGACGCTGCATGAAAAATGAAAAGGCGGCTCGTGAGCCGCCTTTCGTGCAAGCAATCAGGCTGCCATGCTTTGCGTCCTAATTTACTTGGTGTGCGAATTTACTTGGTGTGCGAATTTACTTGGCGTCCTAATTTACTTGGCGTCCTAATTTACTTGGCGTCCTAATTTACTTGGCGTGCACATTTACTTGGCGTGCGCACCGATAATCGCCTTTGCCCGCGCCACAACCTTGGGGTCGGCCTCGATCACGGACGTCGCGACGCGGTGGCTTTCCTCGCCGCTCAACCATTCAAGGTCCATCTGGAGCTTGTTCGCCTCTTCGACGAGTGCGGGAAGCTTCACTGAATCGGCCATCGCCTTGCGCAGCGCTTCAAGCCGGTCCTGCGGAACGCCCGGCGTCGTCACCATGGCGCGCGCGATCGCCGTGTCGGCGGACAGGAAGCGCAGCACCGCGCGATCGAAATCGTTCTGTGCGAGCTCCATCATCAAGGGGACATCCTGAAGATCGGGCGCGCGCTTGAGAGCGATCTGCACGAGATTGAAGATCTTCTTTTCCGCCACCCATTCGGGGCGCGTGGACTTCCATGAAGACCACGAGTTTGAACCACGTCCCTGAACCTCGCCACTCTCCATGGCGAGATTGATCTGGTTGCCGCCGGGGTAGCCGGTGACGACCTTGAATTTCGTCCCAACGAGTTCGTTGAGGACATTTGGATAAATCACCGAGGCCGTGCCGACCGTGCCGCCCAGGACGATTTCTTTCGTCTTGGCGTCCTCAATCGTCTTGGCGCCGGCGCCATGCCATACGGTGACGACGCTGGGCGTGTCGGATGTGTTTCCGATCCAGCCCAGCTCACGCACGTCGTACTGAATCTGGCCCATGCCGAGCGCCTGATTCATGCTGCCCGTCTGCATCAGCATGGAGATGACCGTGCCGTCGCGTGGCGCCACCTTGGCGAGCCAGTTGGACGCAACGACGCCGCCGCCGCCCGGCATGTTGCGCGAAATGATGGTGGGTTTGCCGGGCAGAACCTCACCCATGTAGCGGGCGAACAGGCGGCCGCGATTGTCGTAGTCGTTGCCGGTCGTCGTCTGCACGACCATCGATATGGTCTTGCCCTTGTAAAACTCGGCCACTGTCTCCGCTGTTGCGGAAGCGGCGCATGCCGCAAGCGCAGCCATGACAGTGACGCTGCCGATCAGGCATTTGGCGCCAGATGGGCCATTAGTGGGCATCCGATTGGTGGTCATGCGTTTTCCCCTCCCAATACGCCCTCAAGCCGGGCGGCGACGCGATCGAGGGCTTCCCTCTGTTTCGCGCCTCATGAGGACGCGAGCCTTTGCAAGTCGGCAGGCTCGCGTCAAGTGTCGATCAGGTCTCAATCGTCGAGGCTGCGAACAAACGTTCGGCAGCGTAACGCTCGCCGATCAAACCCTGATCGTGCGAATACATGATAAACTGCTCAAGGTTAGCCTTGTTGTTCTTGAACCCGTTCACCCACGGATCGCCAAACGCCTTCTGGGACTGCTCATAAGCGTAGCGGATCCACGGCAGGCGCGACCAATTAGGGTCGGTGTAATAATCGTCACAGATTTCGTGAGCCTGCGAGAACATCTCCATCAAAGCACGCGGAAGCTGCGGCTCCTTTGCGACAATGTCGGGATGCATGGCGACGATGTGCATGATCGGCCACCAGCCGTACTTGTCAAAATAGCGCTTCTCCTCGCCGTTCGGATCCTTGAAGAGGCGGCGCGTCTTGACGTGTCCCTTCATCACCGAGTGGGGCGGATGAGGCATGAATATCGCGTCGATTTCGCCGCGCCCCAACAGCTCGCCAAGGTCTGTGCCCTTGGCGGCGCGGTCGATCACCACGCCGGGCTTGGGCTGAAACTTCACCTTCTCGTCGGTGGTGAGCAGCCATTTGATCTGCTCCCACTCAACGCCGTACTCAAACTTCAGATCGCCCTTGGCGAGCAGCGACAAGGTCGTTTGAAACGACGACAGGCCAACGCGGCGGCCGATAAGATCGCGCGGATGCTCAATGTCGCTGTCCGCACGCACGAACATGCAGCTCTGCGAGAACAGGCGGCGCGGAAAAACAGGAATGCCAATCAGCGGCAGGCCCCGGTCAATCGCCATCAGAAAGGTCGACATCGAGAACTCGGCGACGTCGTAGGCCTTATTGTGAATCATCTGACCGTGGCGATCCGTACCGTCGCGCAGCGCGTCGGACTGCCCGACCTGCAACGCCTTGTAGCGGATGCCGTCCGGCGCCTTCACCGTTCCGTCAAAGAATGGAAAGTGGCGATCATAACGATCAAGCGCGATGGTGATGTCCAATGTGCCGGCCAAGGCTGCTTCCCCCTTATCATGACCGCCCCATTCGGCGGCCGCGCCATCCTAACATCGCCAATCGCGCAAAGGAAAAGGCGGGGCCTTTCGGCTCCGCCTTCGAAAAATCTGCGACGAACGGGCTATCAGCACCGGCGAATGAGAATGCCCCGGCGATTACGCACGAGCCTGCACACCACGCGACGACGCCGGGGCCTGCGGGGGGCCCAGTAGCGCCCATAGGCGCGACCACGCGGGCGGCTCCGGTATGGCCGACCAGAAGCCCGCCTGCCGCGATATTGGCCACGACCCCGCGCCCGGCGGTTTTGCGCCTCGGAAGCGCCCTCGGCCGGAAGGTCTTCAGTCGGCGAAGCCGCATCGAGACCCTGAAGATCGTCCCACAATGTTTGCGCCGGCGCGGCTTGCGCGGATGAAAGCGCAGCGCCGCTGGCCGCCGCTCCGATAGCGCCCAAAAGGAAAAATCGTCTGTTCATAATGTCCTCCGCTTCGCCCCGTAAGTCGAACGGGCGGGAAGACTGAAGGTTCCAAAGTCTCATTCAAGCCGGCCCCCCTCTTTTTTCAAAAGCCTCCGGCATTTGAGCAGCATTGGTGAACAAAACGTTCGGCAGATCGTACAGAGTTACCAATACATCAATTGCGCCATGCTTTAAGGCGTCCGCGGGCGCATCCCATCGCCACGCGAGTGACCCGGAAAACACCAGCACACGCTATGTATTCAGCGTTTTCTGGGGGGTTGACTTTAGTATTCGTTAAACCGGCAGGCGCAAAACAAGCAGGCCTAATGCGGAGAAGCGTTCAGCGACGGCAAAACCGAAACGGAGCGTGGAGATGGGACAAGCTGAGATGGAAACCAGACAAAGCCGAAACATACTTCGGGACGAAAGTGGCGCCACTGCGGTCGAATTCGCCCTGCTGGCGGCGCCCTTCTTGGGCATGGTCCTCGCCATTCTCCAGACGTCCACCAGCCTGCTCCTCAGCCAGGGCCTCGACACTGCTGTTCAGGATGCTGGCCGCATGGTGATGACCGGCCAGGTGCGCGAGAGCGGCGGCGTCGTCTCGGCCGCCGCCTTCCGCGACAAATACATCTGCAACCCCGTCGCGCCCAGCAAGCGGACGCTGCCCAATTTCGTCGATTGCAGCAAGCTTCATGTCGACATTCGCAAGGCTGCCCAGTTCGCCGCCGGCGTGCCGGCGTTTGACACGGCGAACCCGGGATCCTGCGTCGGCGGCGCGGGCGACATTATCATTGTTCGGGTCATGTATTACGCACCCATTTTTGCGCCCTTCGTTGCACTTAACGGCATCGCCGCGAACGGCACAATCACCAGCGGCCAGGTCAATGTCGATGGCAAGATGACCTATGCCATGTCCGCCGCCACTGCATTTCGTAACGAACCGTTCGGAGGAGCGGCGCCATGCTGATAAACTTTCGCAAGACACTCCAGAAACTCGGCCGCGCGGCTGGTGACAAATCCGGCACGGCGGCCATCGAATTCGCGATGCTTTCGCCGCTGCTGCTCGTAACGCTTCTTGGTGGCACCGAAATCACGCAGGCCGTCATGGCCGCGCGCAAAGTGGACACCGCCACCCGGACAATGGCCGATCTCACCGCGCAAATTCGCGGCGCAACAGATCTCACCGCCGCAATGGTGAATGAGATTGACGCAGCCGGGCGTCTGATCATGTCGCCTAATGTTGCGACGAGCCTCAAGGTCACGATTTCCCGCGTGGACGTGACGGACGTGGCCGGCACTCTCTCAGCGCGCACGTTCTGGTCGGTGACGCGCAATGGCGCAACCGCCCGTCCGTGCGGCCTGCTGACCAAGATCGCCAACACCGCCAAGCCCGCCCCCGGCAGCTTTCCAGCTGGTATGTACTACGCAGGACGGTTCATCGTTGTGGACACTATTTATACGTTCGCGGCGCCGCTGACGACCAATTTCGCGCCTGAGAATATGGGCTTTGGCGGATGGACGAACACGGGCTCGGGAATTGAAATCAAAAAAACTTCCTACATGCAGGCGCGCATCGACGGGGCGCCTTTTGTTACCGGAGCCGGAGCCTGCCCGGTCGCCTGACGCGCAACGCAAGCGGAACACGAGTACCGGAGACCTGTGATGTTTAAACGTTTCGCGAAAGACGAACGAGGCAGCCTTGGCGTCGTGATGATGCTGAGCTCTCTGACGATGCTTGGCGCCGTTTCGGTCAGTCTCGACTATTCGAGATTGAGCGGTGCGCGCTCGTCGCTGAACGCGGCGACGGATGCTGCCGCACTTGCGGCGGCACAAGCGCCAGAGGCCACCCGCCTGGCCATCGCCCGTCAGGTCTTCGACGCAAACTTTCGCGAACCGGAAAGCCTGACGTCCTTTGTGGCTTTGCCCTTCAAACGCGGCACAGACGAGGTTATGAGCGTCAAAGCCACGGCAAATGTAAAGATGACGCTCTCGCAGGCGATAGGATACACGTCAGCTGCCGTGGGGGCGGCCAGCGAGGTTGTCGTTGGCAACGACGCCGATCTGCAGATTTCACTTGTGCTCGACGTCACGGGCTCGATGGGCGGCACCAAACTGACGAACCTAAAAACATCCGCATCCAACATGGTGAACACGCTGTTCACCAAGCTTCAGCGCGCGAACCAGGTGAAGATCGCCGTCGTGCCGTTCTCGGAATACGTCAACATCGGCATGGGCAATCGCAACGCCAGCTGGATGAGCAACACCGCCGATTATCAGACGACGAAAAAGGTCTGCGATTGGAAGAGGAAAAGAGTTAATGGAGACCGAATATGGGTATGGGAGTGCGAAGATGAGGTCACCCAATTCACATGGAAAGGATGCGCGGGATCACGCGATTATCCGCTGAATGTGAAGGATGAAAACTACCTCATCAAACCCGTTCCCGCCGTCCACAACGTCAATTGCTCGACGGCCATGCTGCCGCTCTCGGCAAACAAGACGACCGTCCTGAGCACGATTGACGGATTGGTGGCGACCGGAAACACTTACATTCCCTCGGGCGTAATGTGGGGCTGGGCCGCGCTGTCGTCTGGCGAACCTTTCAACGAGCCGGTTGACCCCGAGCGCGACACAAAGCGCTATCTCGTCCTGATGACCGACGGTGCAAACACTATCTCGCCCTCATATCCCTATCACGACAATAGCAGCACCTCGACCGCCAACACGCTCACGTCCGAAGTCTGCACCAACGCGAAAGCTGCGGGCATCGAGATTTTCAGCATTGCGTTCCAGGTGACGAATGCGAGCTTGATAACGCTGCTGACAAACTGCGCATCCTCGAGCGCTCGCTTCTTTGACGCGACAAACTCGGACCAACTTGCCAACGCGTTCGATGCGATTGGCCGTCAGATGACGAATCTGCGCCTCGCAAAATAGAAAATAAGAGCAAATTTTACCTAGTAGATTTAGCTTAAAGTAGTCCGCTTCTGTCAGGTTAAGATCAAGCTTTTAGTCGTCTGCGAACGTGCGTTCCGGAGTTTTTGAAATGTTCAAGCTATTTGTAAAAGACTCACGGGGTAGTATCGGAGTGGCGATGGCGCTCGGCGCCGCCGTCATGATGGGCGCCGTTTCGGCCTCCTTTGACTATTCGCGTATGACGAACTCACGAGCCTCGCTTGCCGCTGCAGTGGACGCGGCGGCGCTTGCGGGCGCTCAGGCTCCCAAGACAGATACAAGCAAGATGGCGCGGCAAGTGTTCGATGCGAACTTCCGCGAACAGGAAGCGGTAACGTCGTTTGCGGTCACCATTGTCAAGAATGGTGATGATGAGGCTCTCCGCGTTGAAGCGACGGCGAATGTGAAGATGACTTTGGCGCAGGCTATTGGCTTTTCCACGGCGCCTGTGCGCGCCTTCAGCGAAGTCGTCATCGGCAACAACGGCGATCTGCAGATTGCGCTCGTTCTGGACGTGACCCAATCAATGGACGGCCCCAAAATCACAGCCTTGAAGGGCGCAGCTTCGGAGATGGTGAACACCATGTTCGACAAGTTGAAAAAGTCGAACCAGGTTAAAATCGCTGTCGTACCGTTCTCCCAATACGTGAACGTCGGCATGAAGAACAGAAACAAGGCGTGGATCGACGTTCCCAAGGATTCGAAGACAACGGCGAAGGTGTGTTCCCAGACGCGTGACATCACGCGGACCTACAATTGCCGCATGCAATATTATGAATATACTGACTGGGTTGACGGCGTCAGCTCGATAAAGTCTGGTACTCATGAGGTCTGCGATTACGATTACGGCCCTTATTATGAAACGTGCTCCAACCAGACGACGGAGCTGACATGGGGCGGTTGCGTGGGATCGCGTAACTATCCGCTGAATGTGAAGGACGAGAATTATACGCTCAATCGTGTGCCCGGCGTCATGAACGTCGCATGCCCGCCAGAACTCACGCCTCTCACGCCAAGCCGACCAACATTGCTTACTGCAATTTCCAACCTTGTGCCCTCGGGCAATACGTATATCCCGTCCGGCCTCATGTGGGGTTGGGCCGCGCCGTCGGCCGGCGAGCCCTTCGATGAACCGGCTCCGAAAAACGCAAAAATATCGAGATACGTGGTCTTGATGACGGATGGCGCCAATTCAATGTCACCGACCTACCCCTATCACGACGATTACAATGTGCCGGTGGCCGATACGTTGACGTCGGAATTGTGCACGAACATGAAGGCTGCAGGCATCCAGATCTTCACCATATCCTTCGACGTAAATTCAAATATCGTCAAAAACCAGCTACGCATCTGTGCATCATCGCCGGACAAGTTCTTCGAAGCCTCCAATTCCACACAGCTTAGCCAGGCCTTTAACGGCATTACTTCGCAGATGTCGGACTTGCGATTTTCGAAGTAAATGCAGTCAACACGGAAGACGCGCAACCCGGACGACGCATCTCTATCACGCGGACGCCGCAGACTATTGAGGAGCAGGAACGTGCTGAGACGCTTCACGAAAAACGAATCTGGCAACATAGCCATGATATTCGGGCTCAGCAGCTTTGCGATTTTGGGCGCAACGTCTGCCGGCCTCGACTATTCGCGGATGACAAACACCCGGGCGGCGCTCATCGCCGCTGCGGACGCGGCGGCGCTCGCTGCGGCGCAGGCTCCACCCAAAGACGCCGCAGCGCTGGCGCGTCAGGTCTTCGACGCGAACTTCACAGACACGAAGCTTGTCGCCGCTTTTTCGGCAGCGCCTTTCAAAAAGGGCAAAGACAACGCCTTTCGCGTTGAAGCGACGGCCAACGTGCCCATGACTTTGTCGAAAATTATGGGCGTCGACACGCGGCCCGTCCGCTCTGTGAGTGACGCCATACTGGGCAACGATGAGGACATCCAGATCGCGCTGGTGCTTGACGTCACCGGCTCCATGAGCGGCGCGAAACTCGCCAGCCTGAAGACCGCAGCGTCCGGCATGGTGAACACGCTTTACGACAAGCTGACGCAGAGCAACCAGATCAAGATGTCCGTCGTCCCGTTCGGCCAATACGTGAACGTAGGCCTGTCGAACCGCAACCAGCCCTGGCTTTCGGTGCCCCCCGATTCATCAACGACAAAGCAGGCCTGCTGGCAAACCCGCGATGTCACTCGCACATACAATTGCCGCATGCAATTTCATTCATGGACAGACTGGAATGATGGCATAGCGACGCCAAGGTCTGGCACATGGGAGGTCTGCGATCATGATTACGGACCTTATTATCAAACCTGCCAAAACCAGACGACGACATCCACATGGAGTGGGTGCGTAGGATCGCGCAATTATCCTTTGAACGTGCGCGACGATAATTACATCGCCAATCCTGCTCCCGGCGTCATGAACGCCAACTGCCCGCCCGCACTGACGACTCTGTCTTCAAGCCGTCCCACAGTGCTCAACGCCATCAACGCACTGGCGGCTGTGGGAAACACCTATATTCCATCCGGCCTTTTGTGGGGTTGGGCGACCCTGTCACCCGCCACGCCGTTCAGCGAGCCGACGAATGTTGACCGCAAGACGCAGCGCTACATTGTTCTGATGACGGACGGAGAGAACACCATGTCTCCGACATATCCCCGGCACGACGGTTACGATGCGGCGACGGCCAACAACCTGACAGCTGAATTGTGCACGAACGTTAAAGCCGATGGCGTGCAGGTGTTCACCATCGCGTTTGAGGTCACGTCAAACCCGGTCAAGAATTTGCTTCGCGCCTGCGCCACGTCTGCCGACAAATATTTCGATGCGACGAACGCGATGCAATTGTCTTCCGCTTTCGACGCCATCGCCCAGCAGATGACC
>CANMLK010000034.1 GCA_947498445.1 Beijerinckiaceae bacterium | reverse complement strand
GATCGCGGGGGCTGATGTGATTTTGAGCGTCCGCCGCCCGAACGCTATCGCGCTTGCGGGCGTCAAGCCGGGCGTCGCGCTTATCTGTATCGCGGACCCGTACGGGGCCGATGTGGCGCTGGCCGAACTGGCGAAGACCGGCGTCAGCGCCTTCGCCATGGAATTTATGCCGCGCATCACGCGCGCGCAGGTGATGGACGTTCTGTCCTCCCAGGCCAATCTCGCAGGCTATCGCTCGGTGATCGACGGCGCGGGCGAATTTGGTCGCGCGTTGCCGATGATGATGACGGCTGCTGGCACCGTGCCCGCCGCGCGTATCTTCATCATGGGCGTGGGCGTCGCAGGTCTCCAAGCCATTGCCACCGCGCGGCGCATGGGCGCCATCGTCACCGCCACGGACGTGCGCCCCGCCACCAAGGAGCAGGTCGAATCGCTGGGCGCGAAGTTCCTGGCGGTCGAGGACGACGAGTTCAAGCAGGCGCAGACTGCAGGCGGCTACGCCAAGGAAATGTCCAAAGACTATCAGGCCAAGCAGGCGGAGCTGACCGCCAGCCACATCGCCAAGCAGGACATCGTCATCACCACTGCGCTCATTCCGGGCCGCCCCGCGCCCAAGCTGATTTCGGCGGCGATGGTCGCCTCTATGCGGCCGGGCTCTGTGATCGTGGATCTTGCGGTCGAGCGGGGCGGAAACTGCGAATTGTCGAAGCCGGGCGAAGTGTTTGTCACTGACAACGGCGTCAAGATCGTCGGCCATCTCAACGTGGCGGGACGCATCGCGGCGACGGCTTCGGCGCTTTACGCCAAGAACCTTTTCTCCTTCCTCGAAACGCTCGTGGGCAAGGAGACGAGGGATCTCGCCATCAACTGGGATGACGAACTCGTGCGCGCGACGCTGCTGACGCGCGACGGCGCTGTTGTGCATCCAAACTTCTCGCCCAATTCCTCGCCGAAATCGTGAGCCGTCCGGCCGTGACAGGCATTTGTCTTCTTGCTCGCAAAGGGGCGCACCCATGCTGAAGGAAGCGTCGCAGACCATCACCCAATTGACGTCCGAGGCGGCGCCCGCCGCGCTCGAAACGATAGGCGCAGCCGCAGGCGTCGCCACGGGGATCGACCCGTTCGTTTTCCAGTTCGCCATGTTCGTGATGGCGATCTTCGTTGGTTATTATGTTGTGTGGGCGGTGACGCCCGCGCTGCATACGCCGCTGATGTCGGTGACCAACGCCATCTCGTCCGTCATCGTCGTTGGCGCGCTTTTGTCTGTGGGCGTTCCCAGCGCTGGCGCAACCGACAGCGGCCCCTTCTGGGCCGGCGTGTTCGGCTTCATCGCGCTGATCCTTGCGAGCGTGAACATTTTCGGCGGC
Organism: Beijerinckiaceae bacterium; assembly: GCA_947498445.1. Lineage (GTDB taxonomy): Bacteria > Pseudomonadota > Alphaproteobacteria > Rhizobiales > Beijerinckiaceae > Terripilifer. The sequence continues at coordinate 21,663 of CANMLK010000034.1, read as the reverse complement.
TTCCTTGTCACCGAGCGCATGCTTTCGATGTACAAGAAGAAGGGCTGAGGCCACATGAGCGCCAATCTCGCAGCCCTGCTTTATCTCGTCGCCGGCGTCCTCTTTATTCTGTCGCTGCGCGGCCTGTCGTCGCCCGCCACATCACGCCAGGGCAATCTCTTTGGCATGATCGGCATGGGCGTTGCTGTGGTGACGACGCTGATGTACGCGCCGCCATCGAGCCTTGGCAGCTGGCTCTATGTCATGGGCGGCATCGCCATCGGCGGCGGCATTGGAGCATGGCGCGCGCGCACCGTGAAGATGACGGACATGCCGCAGCTTGTGGCGTTCTTTCACGCGCTTGTTGGCCTTGCCGCCGTGCTGGTGGCGGCGGGCGCGCTGAACGCGCCGCAGGCTTTCGGCCTCGGGGCGCCCGGCAGGATCAGCAGCGTCAGCCTGTTTGAAATGTCGGTTGGCGCAGCCATCGGCGCGATCACGTTCACGGGTTCGATCATTGCGTTCCTGAAACTCGACGGCCGTATGTCGGGCAAGCCGATCATGCTGCCGCAGAGGCACATTATCAACATTGCGCTGGCGATCTGGCTGACGCTGCTCATCATGGGATTCCTGCAGTCGGGCAGCCATGTGCTGTTCTGGCTCATCGTGCTGGTGTCGTTTGCGCTGGGCGTATTGCTGATCGTTCCGATCGGCGGCGCGGACATGCCGGTCGTCGTTTCGATGCTCAATTCGTATTCGGGCTGGGCTGCCGCAGGCATCGGCTTCACGCTTGGCAACATGGCGCTCATCATCACGGGCGCCCTCGTGGGCTCGTCTGGCGCGATCCTGTCCTACATCATGTGCAAGGGCATGAATCGCTCGTTCATCTCCGTCATTCTGGGCGGCTTTGGCGGCGAGACGGACGCGGGTGCAGCGGGCGCGGTGGAAACACGGCCGGTCAAGCTGGGGTCCGCCGACGATGCGGCCTACATCATGAAGAACGCCGCGAAGGTCATCATCGTGCCGGGCTATGGCATGGCTGTAGCGCAGGCGCAGCATGCATTGCGCGAGATGGCGGACTTGCTGAAAAAGGAAGGCGTCGAGATCAAATACGCGATCCATCCTGTCGCCGGCCGCATGCCCGGCCACATGAACGTGCTGCTTGCGGAAGCCAACGTGCCTTATGACGAAGTGTTCGAACTTGAGGACATCAATTCGGAATTTGCGCAGGCTGATGTTGCGTTCGTGATCGGCGCCAATGACGTGACGAACCCGTCCGCAAAAACCGATCCGAAGTCGCCGATCTTTGGCATGCCGATCCTCGACGTGGACAAGGCGAAGACGGTTCTGTTCATCAAGCGCGGCATGGGCTCTGGTTACGCCGGAGTGGAGAACGAGTTGTTCTTCCGCGACAACACGATGATGCTGTTCGCCGACGCCAAGAAGATGGTCGATAACATCGTCAAGGCGCTTGCTCATTGAGTGATTGCCCATTGAGTGATCGCCAGTGCGAGGCGGCAAGTTGCGGGCGTTGAAGATTTTCCTCATCGTTGGGGTGAGCGCCTATCTTGCGCTCGTGGCGGCGTTGTTCTTCTTGCAGCGGTCGCTGCTCTATCGGCCCAATCCGTCCGACATGGAGGCGATGCGCGCGAGTCTGCCGGGCGTCGAGCGATTGACGTTGAAAAGCGTCGATGGCGAGACGCTGGTCGCCTGGCGTCACCCGGCCCGCGAGGGGCAGCCAGTTTTCATTTATCTGCACGGCAATGGCGCGAACCTTACCGCGCGCAACAGGCGGCTGATGGCGCTCGCAGTGCAGGGCTGGGGTTTTCTGGCGGTCAGCTATCGCGGTTACGGCGGCTCCACAGGCGCGCCAACCGAGGACGGGCTGATCGCCGACGCGGAGGCGGGCTATTCGAAGGCGCGCGAACTGGGCATCGAGCCCAATCGCATTTTTCTGTTTGGCGAATCGCTTGGCAGCGGCGTCGCCATTGCGCTTGCCGCAAGGCGTGAGGTGCGCGGCGTCGTGCTTGAAGCGCCGTATTCATCCATCGCCGACGTGGCGTCTACGATCTACTGGTATGTGCCCGTTGGCTATCTCTTGCACGATCAATTCCGTTCCGATGAGCGCGTGAAGAATGTACGCGCGCCGCTATTTATCATGCACGGCGACGGCGACCGCGTGGTGCCGATCGGCTTTGGCGAAAAGCTGTTCGCCGCCGCCAATGAGCCGAAGGAATTCTTTCGCGTTCCCGGCGCGGGCCATCAGCCGCTTGATGATTCACGTGCGCAGAAGCGGCTGGTGGAATGGGTGAATGAGCTGATGAAGGGGAAGTGAGCGACCCCTCATCCGACCTTGCTGCGCAAGGCCACCTTCTCCCGCAAGGGGAGAAGGCAAGAATGCTGCGATAGCATCAAACTTGGTCGTTGCGCCCCTCTCCCCTTGCGGGAGAGGGTGGCAGGCGTAGCCTGACGGGTGAGGGGGCTAAACCCCCTTCTTCTGCAGCGCGTCGACGATCTCGGTGAGAATTGCGGGATCGTCAATCGTCGCTGGCGCCGTCCATTCGTCGTGATCGGCGATCTTCTTCATCGTGCCGCGCAGGATTTTGCCAGAGCGCGTCTTCGGCAGGCGATCCACCACGACTGCCATCTTGAAGGCGGCGACGGGGCCGATCTTCTCGCGCACCAGCGCCACAATCTCTTTCTCGATGATTGCGGGATCGCGATCAACGCCCGCTTTCAGCACAATGAAGCCCAGCGGCGTTTCGCCTTTCAGCGAATCCTTCATGCCGATCACAGCGCATTCGGCGACGTTGGGATGGGAGGCGAGAACCTCCTCCATGCCGCCGGTTGAAAGGCGATGGCCAGCGACGTTGATGATGTCGTCGGTGCGGCCCATGATGTAGAGGTAACCGCCCGCATCGCGAAAGCCCGCGTCGGCTGTTTTGTAGAAGCCGGGAAATTCGGAGAGATAGCTCTCGCTCATGCGTTCGTCGTTCTGCCACAGGGTCGGCAGGCATCCCGGCGGCAACGGCAGTTTGATGACGATGGAGCCCATCTTGCCGTCTTCCACGGGCTTTACAGCTTCATCGACAATGCGTACGTCATAGCCGGGCATCGGCACGGTGGGCGATCCGTGTATGACGGGCAGCAGGCCAAGGCCTACCAGATTGCCGACGACGCACCGGCCGGTTTCCGTCTGCCACCAGTGATCAATCACGGGCACGCCCAGAATACGTTCCGCCCACGCGACGGTGTCCGGGTCTGCGCGCTCGCCAGCGAGAAACAGCGTGCGCAGCGATTTTGTCGAATACCGCGCGAGATGTTTTGCGTCCGGGTCTTCTTTCTTGATGGCGCGGAAGGCGGTGGGCGCGGTGAACAGGGCGGTGATTTTGTACTCTTCAATCATGCGCCAGAACGCGCCGGGATCAGGCGTGCCGACGGGTTTGCCCTCGAAGCAAACGGTCGTGGCGCCATGCAGCAGCGGCGCATAAACGATGTAGCTGTGGCCGACGACCCAGCCCACGTCCGAGGCCGCCCAGAACACTTCGCCCGGCTCGATGCCGTACATGTTCTTCATCGACCATTTCAGCGCCACCATGTGGCCGCCGTTATCGCGCACGACGCCCTTCGGGATTCCCGTCGTGCCGGACGTGTACAGGATGTAGAGCGGATCGGTCGCGGCGAGTTCGACGCAGGGCGCTTGCTTGCCTGCGCTTTTCGCGGCGGTGACAAGCGCGGCCCAGTCATGGTCGCGGCCTGCGATCATGCTCGCGGCTTCCTGCGGACGTTGCAGCAGGATGACCGATTGCGGTTTGGACGATGCGAGGTCTATCGCCTGATCGAGCAGCGGTTTGTATTTGACGATGCGTCCGGGCTCGATGCCGCACGATGCGGTGAGCACGAGTTTGGGCTTGGCGTCGTCGATGCGGGTCGCAAGCTCTTTTGCAGCAAAGCCACCGAAGACGACCGAGTGAATGGCGCCAATGCGGGCGCAGGCGAGCATCGCCATTACGGCTTCTGGAATCATCGGCATGTAGACAATGACGCGGTCGCCCTTGGTCACACCCTGATCCTGCAGGACTGCGGCGAGCGTCGCCACCTCGTCGCGCAACTGGCCATAGGTGTAGATGCGTTTGGCGTCGGCGAGGGGGCTGTCGTAGATCAGCGCCGCCTGCTCGGCGCGCCCGCCATCGGCGTGGCGATCAAGCGCGTTGTAGCAGGTGTTGCACGTGGCGTCGGGGAACCAGTGGCCATAGACGCCCGCGTCTGCGTCAAAAATCTGCGTCGGCGGCTTGATCCAGTCGACCTCGCGCGCGGCCTGCGCCCAGAACGCCTCGGGGTTCGCCCGCCATGCGCCATAGACTTCCTCGTATCGGCTCGCCATCGCAACCTCCCTGGGCTGTCGTCTGCTAGGGGCGCACGGGGCCGCCCATCCGCGGCGAATGTCCAGCCTTCACCCCAGCAACGCAATGTCGCGCGTCTTATCTTTTCGGACTAAGAAGAAGGGAGAGCCGTCCTCCTCCTGCGCATTCTTCGCATCATCATGTTCCTCCAAACGCCTCCACCGCGCGAATCTTTCATGCTCCCCTCTTGGCGGTGCGCGGCTATCGCGCGCGCGCGCGGGGCGAGATGATCACCGATCCGATCTTTTATCTGTTCGCCATTCCGGCGGTGATCCTTGTGGGCATCGGCAAGGGCGGGTTTTCCGGCGTGGGCTTGCTGTCCGTGCCGCTCATGGCGCTGGTGGTGCCGCCGCTTCAGGCAGCCTCGATCATGTTGCCGATCCTCATGGCGCAAGATTTTGTCGGCGTCTGGGCTTTCCGGAAGGATTTTTCGGGACGTGATCTCAAATATCTGTTTCCGGCGGGCCTTGCGGGATTAGCGCTAGGCTATTTTCTGGTGCGCGACGTGGCCAACGGCGTGATCATCATCATTGTCGGGCTTATCGCGACGGTCTTCGTGATTTATCAGGTCACGCGGCGGGGCCCGGCGGTATCGCAGCCCAAGGAAGCCGCGCTTGGCGCTGCGACCATCTGGGGCGTGGCGACGGGCTTCACCAGCTTTCTCGCCAATGCCGGCGGGCCGCCTTTTCAGGTCTACATGATGCCGCGCCTGCATTCGCCGCGCGTCTATGCGGGCACTTCGACGATCTTCTTCGCGGTGCTGAATTACATCAAGTTTCCAGCCTACATTTATCTCGGCCAGATCACGGCGGAAAACCTGCTCACGTCCGCCATGCTGACGCCGCTCGCCATCGTGTCGATCGCGTGCGGGGTGTGGCTCGTGCGGCGGGTGTCGGCCGACAGTTTCTACCGCATTGTCTACGCGCTCACTTTCGCCGTGGGGCTCAAGCTTCTTTGGGACGGCGCGCGCGATCTGAATTTATTTTAAAAGGAGCATTTGGCGGCTGAGTCGGCGTCGACTAGTTTCCGCTATGACTCGCGCGCGAATCACTTTTGACATCCAGGTCGGGGCGCGATGAAACCGCGTCGCCCGAGCCTTGAGATTGAACGCGCCGCCGCGCACCTCAGTCGCGCGCGCTGCGCTCGATGAGGCCGCGCACGTTCTGGCGGCGCTGAGCGATTCGCCCGGAGACCGGATGGCCATATCTGCGAATGTCGCTGGCGAGCAGGCGCGACTCGCCGAGGCGCTGGCGGCGGCGATTTTTGCGCCGCCGCATACTGCGCTTGATGATCTCGTTGCGGCCCTTCGCGGCGATTTAAGCGAAGCGCGCTCAGAAAGGCACTGAGTAAACGCCAGAGAGCGCCAGAGAGTCGCAACTAACCATGCGTCAGGTGCAGCTTGGTCGAAGCCGCTCGTTGACTGTGATGATGGAAGCCATCGTTAGTGGATGGTGCTGGGTGCGGGGGATCGCAACTTTTCGATTTCGTCCCGGATCGTAAGCTTTTTCTTTTTAAGCTCTGCGATGCGGGCGGCATCGGTTGAGGGATGAAGTCTGCACTCTTGTATCTCGCGCTCCAGAGCCTGATGACGGCGTTCCAGTTGAGCGAGGTGGTTTTGCAATGACATCCTGACAACTCCCTTCGGCGCTGATGGACGGTTGATCATGTCACAAAATCGTCCTGGCGCGAAGGACATTGTGTGACGGAGTTATGAATAAAAATTGCCCTCGATACCGACAAGTCTTCCATTGGAAGCGCTTGAGGTTGACGCTTGTGCACAGGCGCGGGCAAAGCCATATTGATGACATCATTGCCACGTGCGCGCAGCCGCGTGCGGGTCGACTACAGGCGGACGGAATGCCGGGGCGTATCAGCGAGGCCGAACTGGCCGAGGTTCTCGTGGAGATTGAAAAGCTGCGGCAGGAGCATCGCGATCTCGACATCGCAATCGACGCCCTTCGGGACGTCAGCGCGCCCGATCAGCTTCAGATCCAGCGGTTAAAGAAGCGCAAACTCGTTCTGCGTGATCGTCTCTCGCGGCTTGAAGACCTGGTGACGCCAGATATCATCGCTTAGGCTTTCCCCGCTTTCGCTTGCGGTGTCGGCCGCCTTCGTCTATTCCGCCACCTTCTCCTTTTCACCTATCTCCTTTTCACCTTTGCGATCAGAGTCCGTCTTGGCCCCAGCCGCCAAACCCGTCGCCATCGTTATGGGCAGCCAGTCTGACTGGGCCACGATGAAGCACGCCGCGGATACGCTCCGCGCGCTCGGCGTCGGCTTTGACGCGCAGATCGTCTCGGCCCATCGCACGCCGGACCGGCTGGTGGCGTTCGCCACAGGCGCGCGGGCCAAGGGCTTCAAGGTGGTGATCGCGGGGGCGGGCGGCGCGGCGCATCTGCCGGGCATGGTCGCATCCATGACGCCTTTGCCGGTGTTTGGCGTGCCCATCGAATCGCACGCGCTCAAGGGAATGGATTCCCTGCTCTCCATTGTTCAGATGCCGGCGGGCGTTCCGGTTGGAACGCTGGCCATCGGGCGGTCTGGAGCGGTCAACGCCGCTCTCATCGCGGCCTCCGTGCTCGCCCTGTCCGATCCCGCTCTCGCCGCCCGGCTTGACGCGTGGCGCCAGCGGCAGACCGAGGCGGTGGCCGCCAATCCCGTGGACGAGACAGACGGGACCAGCAAGTGAACCCCGCTCCGACCGCTCCTCTGATAGCGCCTGGCGCAACGATAGGCATTCTGGGTTCCGGCCAGTTGGGACGAATGCTGGCCATGGCCGCCGGGCGGCTGGGCCTCAACACACATATTTATGCGCCTGACGCCGGTCCAGCTTTCGATGTGGCCGCCCAGCATACGCTGGCGTCCTATGAGGACGAGGCGGCGCTTGCCGCGTTCGCCGAATCGGTGGCCGTCGTCACTTACGAGTTTGAGAACGTGCCCGCCCAGACGGCAGCCGTTCTGGAAGCCCACCGGCCTGTGTTGCCTCCACCGCAGGCGCTTGCCGCCACGCAGGACCGGCTGGTTGAAAAACAATTCTTGAACGGGATCGGGGTCGCAACAGCGCCTTTTCTGGCAGTGGACGACGCGCCGGGGCTTGCCCGCGCTGTGGCGCAGCTTGGCCTGCCCGCCATCCTCAAGACGCGTCGCTTTGGCTATGATGGCAAAGGGCAAGTCATGATCCGCGAGGGCGCTGATCTCGCGGAGATTTTCGCCAGCATCGGCGCGCAGCCCGCGATTCTTGAAGGCGTGGTGCCGTTCGCCCGGGAAGTGTCGGTGGTGGCTGCGCGGGCGCGCGACGGGTCTTTCACCGCTTTCGACGTCTGCGAGAACGAGCACGAAAGCCACATTTTAAGCCTGACGCGCGTTCCGGCCCGGATTGCGCACGAGACATCGGCCGCCGCAGTGGCCATGACCCAGAAGATCATGGATGCTCTGGGCTATGTCGGCGTGATTTGTGTGGAAATGTTTGTGGTCGAAGGCGCCGCTGGCGTGGCCTCTTCAGGGGAAACGCTGGTGGTCAACGAGATCGCGCCGCGGGTCCACAATTCCGGCCACTGGACCACGGACGGGGCTGTCACCTCCCAGTTCGAGCAGCATGTGCGGGCCATTTGCGGCTGGCCATTGGGCTCTACACGCCGGCACGGCGAGATCGAAATGCGCAATCTCATCGGCGAGGACGCCAACCGGTGGCGCGATATCCTCGGCGAAAGCGGCGCCTCGCTCCATCTATACGGAAAGCACGAGGCCCGTCCGGGCCGTAAAATGGGCCACGTCACCCGCATCGTCGGGGGCTAGTCTGCTGGACACGGTTAGCGCTATCTGCTATTCGCGCCCTCATAATGGACGCAGCGCAAAATGCGCGGCGCCCTCCTATTTTCCAGAATCGGCTGATGTGTCCGGGCGTGCCCGGTAAAGCCCCAAGAGACAGGATCCACGCGTGCAAGTTCTCGTTCGCGACAACAACGTCGACCAGGCCCTGAAGGCTCTCAAGAAGAAGATGCAGCGCGAAGGCATCTTCCGTGAAATGAAGCTGCGCGGCCATTACGAGAAGCCGTCCGAGAAGCGCGCCCGCGAGCAGGCTGAAGCCGTTCGTCGCGCCCGCAAGCTCGCCCGCAAGAAGATGCAGCGCGAAGGTCTGCTTCCCATGAAGCCGCGCCCGGTTCCCGGCGCCCCGCGCTAAGCTATTATTCATGAAGCCGCGCCCGGTTCCCGGTTCCCGGCGCTCGCTAAGCTCTTATTCACGCGTCCTTAACGACGATGTGATGGATTAATACGGCGTCCGGGCTGAGCGGTTCGGGCGCCGTATCGCGTTTGCAACACTCGTCGGTTCCGTGCACGGCTACGGTTCCGGCGCCGAAATGCTTCCGCATTGCGGCTGCCTGTAGCAGACCTGAGTCGCCGCGCGCCTCCAATGGCTGCGCATAGGGCGATGATACGTTTGGCGAACTTCGGCAGGATGTGATCGGTATGGCGTTATTCATTTTCCCGCGCGATGTGTTGGGCTCCCGAGTGGGCGTGCGCTTTGCCGCACTGACATGCGTCGCATGCGCGCTTGCCCTGGCGGGATGCGATAATTATTCGTCGATGACTGCAGCCTCTGGCCGTAGCGCAACGATTGTCGAGAAGAGCGAGGATTGTTCGGCGATCCAGGCCAACGTCCAGTCGCTCTCCGAGGTCGTCCAGCGCAGCCCCAACGATCCGCAGGCCTACAACACCCGCGGCGCGGCTTATGCGAAGTGCGGGCGGTTTCAGGAGGCGGTCACAGACTTCTCCGCAGCCATCAAAGTCGACCCGTCGTATTATTCGGCCTACGTGAATCGCGGGCTGGCTATGCGCGCTTTGGGGCGCAACGATCAGGCGATGCAGGACTTCAGCCGCGCGATTGAGATGAACCCCAACCACGCGCCCGCTTACATTGGCCGCGCAAATCTTCTGCGCACGCAAAACAACCTGCCCGCCGCCATGGCTGATCTGGATCAGGCGATCCGCCTGAACCCTGAGAATGCGCAATCCTTTCATGCGCGCGGGTTGATTCATCAGCGCAACGGCGAGCACGCGCGCGCCGTGAGCGACTTTGAAAACGCCATTGATCGCGATCCCTTCGTCTCTGCGCCCTATCAGGCGCGCGGGCAAAGCCTTGTCGTTCTGGGTCGCTTCGATCCCGCGATCGAGGACTTTAATGCGGCGCTGAACGTCAACAATCAGAACTCGGACGCCTGGGCCGGTCTTGGCCTTGCTTATGAGCGCAAGGGCGAACGTAGCAAGGCAAGCGAATCCTATGGGCGCGCTTTGATGGTCAATCCGGCCAACCAGTTTGCGCGCGATGGTCAGTCCCGCGTCGGGCGCGGCTGATCGCATGAACCGTCCGGTCAAGACGCCCGGCCCGGATCACCCTATTGAAATTCACGCTGCTGGCAGCGCGTTCCGCGCTGTTTGCGCCGGGCTTGTGCTGGCGCATTCCGCCCGCGTGTTGGTTATGCAGGAAGCGCGTTATCCGCAAGTGGTCTACTTCCCGCGCGAGGATGTTGATTTCTCGCTGATCGAGCGATCAAGCACCACAAGCTGGTGCCCCTACAAAGGTGAAGCGTCCTACTTCTCGCTGAAGGCGAACGATGCGGCCTGCGTTGCGGCCATCGCCGATGTTGCGTGGTCTTACGAGACGCCGTTGCCTGCGATGCAGGAGAACGCAGGATACGACATGGCAGGCTATTTGGCGTTCTACGCCAACAAGGTTGTGGTGGAAGGCGCGTGATCGCGCCTCAAAACGGCAGTTTGAGAAGCACGGGCAGGTGACCCAGTTCCTGCAGCCAGTCGATCAGTTCCGCGACGGGTACGATCAGGAAGAACAGGAAGCCGTCGACAATCGTCTTGTAAAAGAGCGGCATGTTGACGGGGATCGTGTTCTGCGGACGCCATGAGGATAACCGGAGTCCATAGCGCGGCGTGCGCGCACAATAGGCGGCGTAGGCGTCCGCAAAGCGCCCGCTGAGAGCTGCTTCTTCCCGGCGCACCGTCAGGTCAATCACCAGCCAGACGCCGCACGTTGCGATGAGGGCGAAAAGGATGCTGCCGGTCTGCAGCCCCGCGCCGAAAGCTGCAATCAGCGAGAACACGTAAAGCGGATTGCGGCTGATGGAGAAAGGTCCGTAGTCGACCAGTTCGGTGAACTTCTGGCCGCCAATGTGCATCGTGCACCAGGCGCGACCAAGAATACCGATCAGAATTAACAGCATGCCGACGCTTTCCAGCGTTTCGTGGAGTTCCTCATGCGGGAAGGATGAACGCATGAACGGCATGCCGAGCAGCAGGCTGGCGATCAACAAGCGCAGGGCTATCTTGCGCCCGCGCTGTGTCGGTCTGGCGGCGGTTTCGTCACGCGCGGTCATCAGCTTTTCCTGTCCGTTCGGCCTCATCTTTAGCCGATGTCATATCAGGAAGCTCTAACGTCCGCCCTTAACAAAGCGTCGCATACGCTGGTGTCGGGACTTGGGCCTCAAGACTTGGGCCTCAAGACTTGGGCGTCACGCCTCGGGCGCGGTCGCCTTGTCTTGCTGCTCCGGGTCGCGTCGCAACTCGCGTCGCAAGATCTTGCCGACGTTTGATTTGGGCAATTCGTCGCGAAACTGGATTCTGCGCGGCGCCTTGAAGCCGGCGAGCCGCTCGCGCGCGAAATTACGCAGCTCCTCGACTGTCAGCGACGGGTCCGAAGCCACCACAAAGGCGCAGACGCACTCGCCGAAATTCTTGTCCGGCAGGCCGATCACTGCAGCTTCGCGAACTTTCGGGTGGCTGACGAGAACGTCCTCGACCTCGTTCGGGTAAACTTTCTGGCCCGATACGCTGATCATGTCCTTTAGACGGTCAACGATGCTGAGCGAGCCGTCCGCGTTCATCACCGCAATGTCGCCAGTGCGGAACCAGCCGTCCGGCATGAGGGTCTGGGCTGTTTCCTCGGGCTGGCCAAGATAACCAGCCATCACCTGCGGACCCTTGACCCATAGTTCGCCCGCTTCTCCGACGGGAAGCGCCTCGCCCTGCGCGCCGGCGATGCGCACATCGGTGGAGGGAACAGGATAGCCAATCGTGCCGGTGAATTCGTCAATGTCGAGCCGATTGACGGACACGAGCGGCGAGGTTTCGGACAGGCCATACCCTTCAATGATCGGCTTGCCTGTGACCTGCTTCCAGAGCCGGGAGACGGTGGCTTGGGTGGCCATGCCGCCCGCGAGCGACAGCGCCAGCTTGGAGAAGTCGACCTCACCGATGCGCGAATGCCGGGCGAGCGCATTGTAGAGCGTATTCACGAGAACGAGGATCGTTGGCGGGCGCAACTTCATCTGATCGATCAGCGCGGGAATGTCGCGCGCGTTGGGGATCAGCACCTGCGTCGCGCCAATGCGAAGCATGAACAGGCAGCACGCGGTGAGCGCGAGCACGTGATAGAGCGGCAGCGCCGTATACATGACGTGTTGCGTGTCGCCATCGAGTGACGGCTTCAGCCACGCCTGCGACTGCAAAACATTCGACGTAATGTTGCGATGGGTAAGGACGGCGGCTTTGGAAACGCCCGTTGTGCCGCCGGTGTATTGCAGGAAGGCGACGTCATCGGGCCCGACGTCCATCTTCTTCATCGGCGAGCGCGAGCCCCATTTGATGAAGCTCGAAAAGCTGTGTGTGATCGGCAGGTGATAAGGGGGGATGCTTTTCTTCACATATCGGGCGACGAAGTTGACCATCGTCCCCTTCCAGCCGAGCAAATCGCCCAGGCGCACGAGAACGGCGCGTTCAAGCTTGACGCAATCGTCCAGCGCCTTGTCGAGCGTGTGCGCGCAGACATCGGCGATAAAAATCATGCGCGTGTTGGAATCGTTGATCTGATCGGCCAGCTCACGCGGCGTGTAGAGCGGATTGATGTTCACGACCGTGTAGCCGCTGATGACAAGCGCGAATGTCACAACAGGATACGCCAGCAGATTGGGCATCATCACCGCGACAGCGTCGCCTTTTTTCAGGGCCATCTGCTGGAGCGCAGACGCAAGATCGCGCACGTTCTTCTCGAACTCGCGATAGGTGATGCTCTTGCCGAAGGTCTCGAAAGCAACGCGGTCGGGAAACTGCGCGACGCATTCCTCGAACAGATCCGCGAGGGTGGGTAGTTCGGCGGGGTCAATGTCCGTCGGCACGCCCGCCGGATAGCGCGCGAGCCACGGACGATCGCCCTCGGGCCTGCCGGTCATGCGTTGCTCCCCCCGCGTGCACATCGTCAAAATTCGCGGCGCAGCCTGCGACAAGATTTCCAGCCACAGGACTTATGGCGTTGCGCGGCTTCTGTCGACGCTGCGCGCACTTTCAACTGCGCCCGGATTATTCCGGCTGCTTGAGGCTCTTCAGCTTCGCAAAGACCGAGTTGACGTCGACGTCATCTTCCTCGTCATCGCGCGCGGCCGGCTCGGATTTGGCGAACACGTTCTCCCTGCTCGGCACTGCTTCAGGTTCAAACGAGCGCGGCCCCGTGGTGATCTCGGCCGGCATGAGCATCGCGCCCTGGTCGGGCTGCTGCGGACGATCCTTGTTAGCGCGCGACACTTCAAAATCGAGGTCAATCTGCGAGCACAGGCCCAGCGTCACGGGGTCCATCGGCGCAAGAGCGGCCGAATTCCAGTGGGTGCGCTCGCGCACTGCCTGCAGCGTCGTCTTGGTCGTGCCCACGAGGCGCATGACCTGCGCGTCCTTCAGCTCGGGGTGGTTGCGCACCAGCCAGAGGATCGCGTTCGGGCGATCCTGACGGCGGGACAGGGGGGTGTAGCGCGGACCGCGCGTCTTCTTGGGCTCCGGCAGGGTCACCTTGCTCTTGGCGAGCTGCAGGCGGTACTCGCCTTTGCTTTCGCCTCTGGCGATCTCGTCGCGCGACAATTGGTTGGACGTGATCGGGTCATGGCCCTTGATGCCCGTCGCAACCTCGCCGTCGGCGATGCCCTTCACTTCGAGGGGATGAAGTTTGCAGAAGTCCGCAATCTGGTCGAACGTGAGCGAAGTGTTTTCCACCAGCCATACGGCGGTCGCCTTGGGCATCAGCGGGGCGTTGCTCATGGGTCCTGCTCCTTCGGCGCCTTGCGCCGGGCGTATTAAAATCTTTGCCCTCAAGACATGGGGGATCAGGCTGCGGCCCGGCAGAGGCTGAGCCTCAAATCACACCATTCATGACGGAATGGGCCACATATAAGCTGGGGCGGCCTGCGGCGCAATCTTTCTGCGATGCAGAGGGCTTTAAGTTCCCGCCGCCCTCATCTTCGCGCCCTTCTCGTAGGCCAATTTGACGGCGGGGCGCTCGCGGATCGTCTCGAACCAGCGCTTGACGTTGGGGAAGTCGTCGAGATTCGCCTGATGCCATTCGTGGTTGCTGACCCACGGATAGCAGCACATGTCGGCGATGGAATATTCGCCGACGATGAACTCGTGCTTGGCGAGCTGGCCGTCGAGCACGCCATACAGGCGGTTGGTTTCCTTCACGAAACGGTCGATGGCGTAGGGAATTTTTTCCGGGGCGGCGCGGCCGAAGTGGTTGGCCTGCCCGGCGTTGGGGCCGAGCCCGCCCATCTGCCAGAACAGCCATTCATTGGTGCGCACACGGGTGCGCAGGTCGCTCGCCAGAAACTTACCGGTCTTCTCGCCCAGATAAAGCAGGATGGCCGCGCTCTCGAAAACGCTGACCGGGGTGCCGCCGTCCGCAGGCGCGCGATCAAGAATCGCCGGGATCTTGCCATTGGGCGAAAGCTTGAGGAAATCAGGCTTGAACTGGTCGCCCTTGCCTATATTCACCGCATAAGCCTCATAGGGCAGGCCGGTCTCCTCAAGAAAGATCGCGACCTTTTGCCCATTGGACGTGGGCCAGAAATGCAATTCGATCATATGCGACGCTCCTGACGTGCGGCGGGCCGAGTGGGGCCCTATATTGGGCTCAACTATACAGAGCGAGGCGGCGTTCGCCAGTGAGGCGCCCATCGCGTGTTCGTGAGGATTGCATGACCGCCAACCCGTTCTTCGCTGACTGGACAACGCCTTTCGGGTTGCCGCCGTTCGAGGCGATCACGCCCGATCACATCAGCCCCGCCTTCGAGGCCGGGCTGGAGGCGCATCGCAAGGACATCGCGGCCATCGCGTCTGACGTCGCGCCCGCCACTTTCGCCAACACGATCGAGGCGCTGGAGCGCTCTGGCAAGTTGCTGCGCAAGGTCGGCCGGGTGTTCTGGAACCTTTCCGGCGCTGACACCAATTCTGCGCTGCAGGCGATCGAGCGCGAGATGTCGCCCAAGCTCGCGGCCCATTACGCGTCGGTTTACATGAATGGCGATCTGTTCAAGCGTGTCGACGCGCTTATCAGCAATGGCGAAAAGCTCACTGAAGAGCAACGGCGCGTGCTGGAGCTTGTCCACAAGGATTTCGTGCGCTCCGGCGCGCGGCTCAGTGAAGCGCAGAAGGCGCGGATGGCGCAGATCGTGGAGCGGCTCGCTGCGCTCTCCACGCAGTTTGGCCAGAACGTGCTGAAGGACGAGGCCGACTTCGTGCTGGAGCTGGGCGAGGATGATGTGGCTGGCTTGTCGGAGGCGTTGAAGGCGTCGGCGGCGCGCACCGCCAAGGAGCGGGGGCTTTCCTGCGCTTACGCGATCACGTTGTCGCGCTCCCATGTCGAGCCGTTTCTGGAAAGCTCCACGCGGCGCGATTTGCGCGAAGCGGTGTTCAGCGGGTTCACCTCACGCGGCGCGAACGGTGGCGCGACCGACAATCACGTCATCATCGAGGAGATTGTCGCGCTGCGGGCCGAGCGCGCGCATCTTCTGGGTTATGAGACCTACGCGCATTTCAAGCTTGATAACACGATGGCGAAGACGCCGGAGAGCGTGCGCAAACTGCTCGACGATGTGTGGGGTAAGGGCCGCGCGCGGGCCATGCGCGAACTTGGCGAGATGCAGGAGATCGCCGACGAAGAGGGCGCTAATTTCAAGGTCGCGGCGCATGACTGGCGTTATTACGCAGAGCGTCTGCGCGAAAAGAAATTCGCCGTCGATGATACGGAGGCGAAAAACTATTTCGTTCTTGATGATGTGCGCAAGGCGGCGTTCGATGTTGCAGGCAAGTTGTTTGGCCTGACGTTTGAAGAAGTGAGCGGCCTCAATCTCTATCATCCCGATGTGCGCGCTTTTGAGGCCAAGGATGCGTCAGGCCGTCATGTCGCGCTGTTTATTGCTGATGATTTCGCGCGGTCCTCCAAGCGCAGCGGCGCGTGGATGAGCGCTTTCCGCTCGCAGGAAAAACTCGACGGCGACGTGCGGCCGATCATCGTCAATGTGCTCAATGTCGCCAAGCCGGGACCGGGCGAGACGGCGCTGCTGTCCATCGACGAGGCGCGCACGTTGTTTCACGAATTTGGCCATGCGCTGCATGGCATGCTGTCGGATGTCGTTTATTCGCGCATCGCGGGCACCAGCGTGTCGTCCGATTTCGTGGAGTTGCCTTCGCAGCTTTATGAGCATTGGCTGACGCAGCCGCAGGTGCTGCGCGCGTTCGCGCGTCATGTGCGCACGGGCGAGACGATCCCCGAAGACCTGCTGCAGCGCATTCTCGCGATGCGCACGTTTAACCAGGGATTCGCGACGGTCGAGTATTGTTCATCGGCCTACATCGATCTTGATTTTCACGCGCTCAAACATCCCGCGAAAGCGGATGCGCGCGCGTTTACGGCGGATCGGCTGAAGGCGATTGGCATGCCCGGCGAGATTGCGATGCGTCACGCCACGGCGCACTTTTCGCACGTATTTTCTGGCGAGGGTTATGCAGCGGGTTATTATTCATACCTATGGTCGGAAGTGCTTGACGCCGACGCGTTCGATGCGTTCGCGGAGACAGGCGACATCTTCAACAAGGATGTGGCCAAGCGCCTGCATGATTTTATTTATGCGGCGGGCGGACGGCGCGAACCTGATGACGCCTACATAGCGTTTCGTGGACGGCTGCCGAACGCGGACGCGTTGTTGAAGAAGCGCGGGCTGGTGGAGAGTAACGCGGGGGCGTGAGGGCTGGACTCTTCCTTCTCCCCTTGCGGGAGAAGGTGGCCCTCGCGCAGCGAGGGTCGGATGAGGGGTTAGCGCGCCCCCTCACCCGTCAGGCTTGGCCTGCCACCCTCTCCCGCAAGGGGAGAGGGGACACAAGTAATCAGGTCTAACTTCTAGGAATGCGTCCGAAGGTTACCATACATTCCGTGTATCGTGCCGTGTTCGTGTACTACCAGCCGCCTCTCCGGTCGAGGTTTCCGCCGGTCTGTAAAGCGCAAGTGCATCCTTGCTTGTCACGCATCTTGCTGCATTCCTTGCGGAGCGGTGGGGGCGAAGACTGCGCGGTCTCAAACGCGCTGACGGCACCAGTAAACAAAAATACTGATCCCAAGATGCTGGGGATAATTACCTTCATGAGCTTTAATTCCCTAAAGCGAACCAAAAGCATGACAATTCTTGAATGCTGAATTCATAAGGTCAAGCAAAAAATAGCGGCTTACTAAGTCGTTATTAGATCACACCACCGTCAGCACGATCTTCCCAACATGCGCGCTTGTCTCCATGCGCGCGTGCGCCTTCGATGCTTCGCTCAGCGGATAAGTTGAATCAATAATAGGCCTGATCTTGCCGTCGCTCAGCAAGGGCCAGACGCGTTCGCGCAACGAGTCTGCAATCGCCGCCTTTTGCTCCACGGTGCGCGGGCGCAGGGTTGAGCCTGTCATCACGAGGCGCTTGGCCGAGATGGGCCGCATGTCGAAGTCCGCGATTTTGTAGCCCTGCTGGTAGGCGATCTGCACGAGGCGCGCGTCCATGCCGGCGCACTCCATGTTGCGCTGAACATAGGGGCCGCCGACCATGTCGAGCACGACGTTGACGCCTTTGCCGCCCGTGAAGGCCTTCACCTCCGCGACGTAGTCCTTCGTGCGGTAGTTGATCGCCAGATCGGCGCCGAGCTTTACGCACGCCTCGCACTTTTCGTCGCTGCCTGCGGTCACGATGATCTTCGCGCCGATGGCCTTGGCGAGCATGATCGCCGTCGTGCCGATGCCGGACGATCCGCCATGCACGAGCGCAGTTTCGCCCGCCGACAGCTTGCCCGTCATGAAGGCGTTCACCCAGACGGTGAAGAAGGTTTCGGGCACGGCCGCGGCCTCAATCATCGAGAAGCCGGTCGGGATCGTCAGCGCGTGGGTTTCGTGCACGAGGCAGAATTGCGCATAGCCGCCGCCGTGGGCCAGCGCGCAGACCTTGTCGCCGACCTTCCAGCGCGTGACGCCGTCTCCCAGCGCGGTGACTTCGCCCGCGATTTCGAGGCCGGGCAGATCGGACGCGCCGGGCGGGGGCGGATATTTGCCAAGGCGCTGAGACACGTCAGGCCGGTTGACGCCGGCCGCGTGGACTTTCACGAGAATCTCGCCAGCTCCGGGGACAGGCGTGGGCCTTGTTTCGGGCTGGAGCATCTCCGGGCCGCCATATTCCTTGATGGCGATACAGGTCATCGTCTGCGGCGCGGCCATGGTTACTCCTCGGGTTGGTCCTGAGGACTTATCGCGCCCCGCGCTGCGCCCGGCAAGCAAGGCGTGGGCGCAGGGAGATGACATCCGGGGTTTGGACGCCTAGATTTTTGCGCAGGGTTTGCGCGAAATTTGAGGCGAGAGATCACAATGGCGAAAACGGACGACAAGGTGTTCGGCGCGCCGCCGAAAAAGAAAACCATCCATGAGATCGGCGAAAATCTGGATACGTTCTCGGCCAATGAGCTGGCCGAGCGCATCGAGCTCCTTCAGGCCGAGATCGCGCGGCTGGACATGGCGCGCGCAGCCAAGGAGGCGTCGCGGGCGGCGGCGGCTTCGTTCTTCAAATCATAGGGAATTTCTTGAGGGGCTGCTGGTTGTTTACGATCAGTTAAGGATTCCGGGTGATTAATGGGGACAGTTCAAATGGGCTCCCATCCGGGCTCCTGTCTGACTGCACCCTGTTAACTTTTAAGGGCCGCACCCCCCGTGCGGCTCTTTTTTTATGGGCGTCTGGCTATCCGGCTTGCCTGAGTTAACCTTAAGATTGTTTTAAGAAAGCGCTTCCCTCAAGTTTCGCTAAAATCCATCTCGATCAAGGACAAGCCGCCTGCGGGGCGGGCATGAACAAGCCGCCTTGGGCGGGATGGAACGGGCGCGATGAACAGCAGGTTCGACGACAATGCCAATACCGTCTCCTTTGGGCAAAAGCTTGCCTCATCGGATGCGTTTCGCGCGCTGTTCAAGGAAGGGATGTCGCTCGTCGAAGATACGGCCGCCTATCTTGATGGAGATGGCCGGCAGGCGTCGAAGGCGCTGCCGCGTACAGACTCTCTCGCTTATTCGTCAGAAAGCATGCGACTGACGACCCGCCTGATGCAGATCGCCTCCTGGCTCCTTTTGCAACGCGCGGTCAACGAAGGCGAAATGACGCTGACGCAGGCCTCGAAGGAAAAGCACAAGGTTCGTCTCGCCCGGCAGGATATTGCCACGAGCCGCGAGTCTTTCGAGCGGCTGCCGGCTGCATTGCGGGAGCTGACGTTGCATTCGCTGCGGCTGCAGGAGCGAATTCTTCATCTCGACCAATTGATTTACACCGGCGATTCGACAGCCCCGGCGCTCACATCGGCCACAACGCCTCTCGCGGGCCATTCGGTGGCCGCCCAGTTCGAGCGGCTGCGCGCAGCCTTTCCGGGCGCGTCCGAGTAAGGCATCGGCGATCAACTAACAGCGAGGCGACAAAAAACCCCGGCCTCTCGGCCGGGGTTTATATTTTCAGATCCGTGATCCAGCTTACTTCTTGACGCCGATAGCGCCGAAGCGGGCGGTGAAGCGCGAGAGGCGACCGCCGCGGTCCATCAGCTGCTGGGCGCCGCCGGTCCAGGCCGGGTGGGTGTTGGGGTCGATGTCGAGGTTGAGCGTTGCGCCCGCCTCGCCGTAGGTCGAGCGGGTCATGAAATTGGTGCCGTCGGTCATGACGACCTTGATCAGATGATATTCGGGATGAATGTCGGCTTTCATGGCCAGTCCTTACATGCGAAGACGCGGCGCGGGGCCGTGTCAGAAATCTGCTCCCTGAGGGGATTGGCGCGTCATATACATGACCCAGGGCGGGGAGACAAGGATGGGTCTTGAAGGTGGGGCCATTCCGTCCGCGCGGCAAACAGCGTAAAGAGCGCCCATGACCGAGAAAAACGGACCGTCGGCAACCTCCAAGAGGGCCTCGCCGCGCACATCGCTGAAAGCCCTTCTGCCGCTTGCGCCTTACGCGCTTCGACATCGGGGGAGGGTGGGCGCAGCGTTGCTGGCGCTCATCGTGGCCTCCGCCGCCACGCTCACCGTGCCTGTCGCCGTGCGGGGTATGATCGATAACGGCTTTTCAACAGAGAATGTGGGCGCAATCGACCGCTATTTTGGCGCGATGATGCTGGTGGTGGGCATTCTCGCGCTGGCCTCGGGCTTTCGCTACTACCTCGTGATGACCATCGGCGAGCGTGTCGTGGCTGACCTGCGCCGCGACGTCTTCGCCCACCTGGTCAATCTGGACGCCCATTTCTACGACAGGTCTCGCACCGGCGAACTGGTTTCGCGCCTGACGGCGGACACCACGCAGATGAAGTCAGCCTTCGGGTCTTCGGCCTCCGTGCTGCTGCGCAATGTATTCATGTTCTGCGGCGCAATCGCCATGATGGTCTACACGAGCCCCAAACTCTCCGGACTCGTGCTCGTCGCCATCCCCATCATCGTTTTTCCGCTGGTGATGTCTGGCCGATCGGTTCGCGAACGCTCGCGGCGCGCGCAGGACACGTTGGCGGAAGCATCGGTCTTCGCCGCTGAAAACCTTGGCGCCGTGCGCACCATGCAAGCCTTCAACGCCCAGCCCAAGACGATCAGCAGCTTTGGCGGCGCGGTCGAGGACGCCTATGAGGCCGCCCGCAGCGCGACCGGGGCCCGGGCCTTGCTGACGGTCGTCGCAATCTTCCTCGCCTTCGCCAGCGTCGTCGGGGTGCTCTGGCTTGGCGCGCAGGATGTTCTGTCGGGCCGCATGTCGGGCGGCACGCTTTCGCAATTCGTGCTCTACGCCGTCTTTGGCGCCAGTTCGCTGGGCCAATTGTCGGAAGTGTGGAGTGACGTATCCTCGGCGGCCGGGGCTGCGGCGCGCATTGCCGAACTCATCGAGACCCAGCCGGACGTGAAGCCCCCCGCAAACCCGGAGGCGATGCCCTCGCCGGCGCGCGGCGAGATCGCCTTCCGTTCGGTGTGCTTTGCTTATCCGTCGCGGCCGGAGCAAGCGGCGCTCAATGGGCTCGACTTCAACGTCAGGCCCGGCGAGACGGTGGCGCTGGTGGGGCCTTCAGGCGCCGGCAAGTCCACCGTGCTGCAATTGCTGCTGCGCTATTATGATCCGCAGCAAGGCCAGGTGCTCGTCGACGGCGTGGATGTGTCCCGCGCCGACATGAGCGAGCTGCGCGCGCGCATGTCGCTTGTGCCGCAGGACGCGATCATCTTCGGGGCGTCGATCTACGAGAACATTATCTACGGGCGTGAAGGCGCGACGCGTGACGAGGTTGTGAGCGCTGCGCGGCTGGCGGCGGCGGACGAGTTCATCAACGCGCTTCCGCAGGGCTATGAAACGCGCGTGGGCGAACGGGGCGTGACGCTGTCGGGCGGCCAGAGGCAACGCCTCGCCATTGCGCGCGCCATTCTCAAGGACGCGCCGATCCTGCTGCTCGATGAAGCGACGTCTGCGCTTGACGCCGAGAACGAAAGCCTCGTGCAGACAGCGCTGGAAAACATCATGGGCACGCGCACGACGCTCGTCATCGCCCATCGCCTCGCCACAGTGCTGAAGGCGGATCGCATTCTTGTGCTGGACGAAGGCCGCATCGTGGAAGAGGGCACGCACGCAGCGCTTGTCGCGCGTGACGGGCTTTATGCACGCCTTGCACGATTGCAGTTCGAGACGGGCGCGCAGGCGTTGGCGGTGTAGGGGGCGTTACGAGCGGTGACCCCTCATCCGACCTTGCTTCGCAAGGCCACCTTCTCCCGCAAGGGGAGAAAGATTCGCGCACTTAGAGCGCGTTGACATTCAAGATTCCCCAGGACTCTCAAATCTGATTCAAGCTCCTTTTCGGATAGGAGCGTTGAATGTCGGCGGTTCGCCTGTCTCTTCGGGACGATCAATGGGAGCGGATGGCTCTGCACTTACCAGGGAAGGCC
>CANMLK010000033.1 GCA_947498445.1 Beijerinckiaceae bacterium | reverse complement strand
GCGTGTCTAACCCTTGCGTAAAGCTCCACTGTCTTCATCCCCCAGCCCCCGATCCAACGATCAAGGGCCTTTATCTGCCGTACTTTTAGTCCGGCGCGACCAAACAAATCGGCCGCTTCTGTGAGGGATTATTGCTCCGGCTTTTACAGCCCCATCCATCCCCAACTCCACGGTCAAGCTAAAGCCTAGTTGGGATGATTATAAAACGAAACGTGAACAGGGTAAATCCGTTGATGATCCGTTTACGGTCTTTATGATGGTTTTGGGCTTGGGTAAAAACGCTAAGTCATTGATTTTACTGGTGCCGCAAGAGGGATTCGAACCCCCGACCCCGTCATTACGAATGACGTGCTCTACCAACTGAGCTATTGCGGCGTTGTGTCGGCGTGATGCGGCGACGGCGCTTCCAATATCTGCTGCAGCGTCAGTTTGCAACCGGGCGCTGGAGGTTTTGACGGTCTGCCGCTGTTGTCAGCCGAACAGACCCCGCTTGCGGGCGGGGGTGGCAGGGGGTGCGCTTGTCGTGTCCGGGCCGGGGTCATCGGGCGCCGTCAGGAAATGCTCGGGCAGCGCGGCCTTCACCGAACTCCCGGCCTCGGCGACTAAACCAGGTGTTTTGCCATTCGGGTCAGCGGGGCTGGCGGGCTGAAGGTCCGGCTGTTGATCTAGCCGCAGGTCTTGATCTAGCCGCAGGTCTTGCTCGAGCCGCAGGTCTTGATCTAGCCGAAGGCCTTGCCTGAGCCCGAGGTCTTGCTTCACGCCTTGCAGCGCCTTCCGCCGTCCTTCGTTTTGAACCTCTCGTGAAATCTCCAGCGCAGCGGATTGTCGTGTATGGGGCTCCGTTTCCGGCGTGGCTTCTTTCAGGTTGGCTGGCGCAGCGCTGGGCGTTGCGGCATCGCGCCCGTTGCCCGACACAGAGTGTGTTGCACCCGCAGAGACCGTTTGCGGCGCCTCGAAAATCAGGGGTGACGTGGGGCTGGCCGTCGAAGGTTTTGTCTCTGTCGCGTCAGTCAGGCCCTGCTCGGCGTGAGCGGTCGTCGCCAGACCGGGCGAGTCAGGGTGCGTCACCACAAGTACCGCAGCGCCACCTGCTGCCGCTGCGGAGGCGGGCAGGGCGTACTTTTTCTCGATAATCTCAGGCGCGGTTCCCTGCGCGTCCTGCTGTGTATCCGGATCAGGCCATATCGGCAGCGACGCTTCGTCGATGACGCCGCCCAGGCGCTCGACCGGCGTCTCCCAGCGGAAGGCGTCAAGCTGTCCGGTGATGGGCGAGGCCGGCAGCCAGCGGTCCGAGACGACACCGTCGGCCAGCCACGACGGATCGCGCGGCGCGCGGGCGGCGCGGGCGAGCCATTCGCGCATCCGGCCCGTGGGGCCGTGGTCGGTTTCCTCGATGTCGGCCATCATCAGGCACATGCGCACCGTGGGGCGGCGGCCGTTGTCCAGAAGGTCGGCCATTGTGCGGCGGGCGAGGTCGAACTGGCGCGCGTCCAGCGCCGACCGCGCAATAATAAGCTGGCTCTCGGTATCCCCGGGCGCAAGACGGCCAAGGGTTTTTGCCCGATTGAGACGGTCGCCCGCCGCATCGCCGTGGCGAAGGTCAACATAGGCGCGCGCGAGGTCGGGATGGGGCGAACGCTTCCAGGCGGTCTCCAGAATTCGGCCAGCGCGGCGCAGGTCGCCTTTTTGCGCCAGCAGCGAGCCGGCGAGTACGCTTGCAGGCGTCAGGTCGGGGGCCAGTTTGATCGCTTCGCGGGCAAGCGCGAGCGCTTCGGCAGAATCGCGTTCGCGGAGCTGTTCGGCCATGGCGGTCTTGAGCACCGCGCGCTGGCGGTCAGCTTCGGGACGGGTGATCGCCTTGCGGGCGAGATTGGCCTCCACGACGGTGAGAGCGCCCTTCCAGTCGTCGGAGAGCGCATGGCGCTCGAGCATCGCCTGACCAGCCCACGGCACCGCGGCGATTTCGTGGGCCTGCCTGGCGTAGCCGGTTGCGGCCGCGTCGTCGCCGCGTCGCCGGGCTTCGGAGTGCAGGCCGCGCAAGCCCAGAAGGCGGGTGTCGGGCTGGTCGATCATACGGCGGAAGATGCGCTCCGCGCCGGGCCTGTCTCCGGCAAGCTGCGCCGCCTGGGCGGAAAGCAGCAGGGCCAAAGGTTCGCCGCCCATCAGCTTTTCAGCGTCGCGCGCCGCGCGCGCCGCCGTTTTCGCGTCGCCTGCGCCTGCCGCGATCATGCCGCGCGACAGAGCTGCGAAACCCTTGTTGCGGCGACGCATGCGGGCCGTCAGGGACATCAGCGTGGGAATGCGGAACACGAAGCGGATGACGCTCCACAAGATCATTGAAACAACGACGAGGGCGAGCGCAAACCCCAGCGCGACAACGAGATCCACCTCGTAGGTTTGCTCGCCGAAGGCGAGCGAGACAGACCCGGGTTGATCCGCGATCCACGCAAAACCAAAGGCGAGTCCCGTGAGGACGATAAGAAAAACAACAATCTTGATCATGTGCGTCCCGTCAGCTCCGACCGAGTGTCTGGGCCTGTTCTGCGAGGAGCGCGCGCGCGGCTCCCTCTCCGGCGAGGCGCTGTTTCGCGCGCGTCGCCCATTCCGCCGAAGCGGCCTTGGCGCTGTCGGGCAATTTATCCCATTCGCTGATCGAAAGGGCGATGTCGCCATTCTGAATGGCGCGCGTCATGCGCGCGTAGGTGTCGGCAGGCGATGCGCCCGTCGTGTCGCCGGCGGGCCGGACCCGCACCAGGCCGAGCGCGCTGCTGGTCAGACGGTCGATGACGGAGGCGTCGGCGGGCGCTTCGATGCGGGCGACAATCCTGGGTTCGAGGGTGGCAAGCGTGCGCGCAAGTTCTGCGTTCGTGGCTACACCAGTCTTTGCCGACTCGCGCAGCGGCGCAAGCTTTTCAGGCGGCAGGCCCAAGCGCGCCAGCGCCTCGATTTGCGCCGCGAAAGGCGCGCCGGACGCGATGGCGGCGGAAATGGATTGAGCGAGCGCAATCTGCGCTGCTCCGGCGGATCGTTGTGCCAGCCCTTCGGCGCGCTTGCGCTCCGCTTCGCCCTGGGTGCGCGTTTCTTCAATCTGTCCGGCCAGAGGCTGGACGCTCGTCTCGACGCCCTTCAGGCGCGTTTCGGCGGCGCGGGCTGCTTCCGCCAGCGGCGCAGTCTGGCGCTCCAGAACTTGCAGCCGGGCCTCGAGCGCCGCGGTCTGTTTGCGCAACGGGTCGAAATCGGGCGGCGGGGTGGGCTCCACACGCGTCTCGGTGGCGCGCTCGCCCGTCTTGGGGGCGGCGAGGTTTTTTTCAATCGCAGCGATCCTGCTGTCGAAATTTGCCGTCCCGCTGAGATTCTTTTCCAGCTGGGCGATCCGATCGCTCAGGGCGCCCAGCGCCTGCGGGGAAATAGCCGCGCCTTGTTGACTGGAGGCTGGACGGGACGCTGCAGCCTCAGCGGCTTTGCGCGCGGCCTCGGCGGCGCCGGTTGCGACAGTTTCGACGCTCGCGATGCGCTTTTCCAACGCCGCGATGGAAGCAGGGGAAACCTGTGGCGTCTTCGAAGCCGCGGCTGATTGCCGTTCAATTTCCGCGATCCTGGACTCGAGCGCTGGGGACGGCCCGGCGGGCGCATTCATCGTCTGGAGCCCAAAGACGGCCAGCGCGGCGAGTGTAGTGCTGCCAAGGCTTGCGGCGGCCACCGCGCCGAGCCCATACCCACGTGGCGGCGGCGGCTCTTGCGGCTCCTGCGAATTTGTGGCGGCGATTTGCGAAAGCGCCGCGTCCCGCGCGCGCGGGTCCTCTTTGGCTGCGGCCATGCTGTCACGGGGGAGATCGGACGAAATGGGATGAGTTGGTTCGACATCGGCCCGTGCTGCCTCGGGCGGTTTTGTCGAAGCGCTCGTTGTCTCCACCTTATCGTCCGCCGATCCGGCCGCTGCCGCCTGTGTGCTGGTGGAGAGGGTTTCGCCCTCAATCACACGCGGCATGCGCTGGTATTCCCGATTTGGCGTTCGGAGCGAGGGCTTGATCGTATCCGCGTCTGGTCGCTTATCGTCGTTCATCGCTCACTCTTCCAACGAGCCGGCCGCCCACCGACGGCGCCTTTTGTACAGGATGCGATGGCCCGGCGGAACACGAAAGCCGTCAAGTCTGTGTTTTCGCTTCATCGTCATGAATGGCCACTATGGCGAGAACGCGTTTGGCCATATCAAGATGAAGGCGCTCGATCATTTTTCCATCAACAGAGATCACGCCAAGTCTTGCGTTTTCTGGCGACTCAAACGCTGCGGATATTTTGCGCGCCCATGCAATCTCTTCGGACGAGGGGGAAAAAATCTCATTGCATGGCGTGATTTGCGAGGGGTGTATAAGCGACTTGCCGTCCATGCCCAGTTCGCGCGCTTGCGCGCATTCCGCTCGAAAGCCTTCGATGTCTGCGTGATCATTGTAAACCGAGTCGATAACGCCGAGCCCGTAAGCGCGGGCGCCCAGAACGATCTGCGATAGCCACGGCAAAATCGCTGCGCGCCCGGGGGAAAGGGCCGCGCCCGTCTCCTTGGCCAAATCGTTGGCGCCGATGACAAACGTGGCAAGCGTCGGAAATTGTGTGCGCATTTGCGCTATTGCGCCAATTTCGAGCACGGCTCGGGGCGTTTCGATCATGAGCCAGAGAGCGATATTCTGACCGCGGAGGCCCCCCATGCGCGTGAAGACGTTGGCCACGTCTGCGCTGCCGGAAATCTTTGGGACGAGGATGGCGTCTGGCCCGGCCTCGCAGACAGCTGCGAGATCGTCCGCACCCCAGGACGTGTCCAGCGCATTGATCCGCACCACGACCTCTCGCTTTGCGTACACGTGCTCGCGTATGACCCCGCAAACCTGATCGCGCGCCGCGGCTTTCGCCGCTGGCGCGACCGAGTCTTCAAGGTCGAGGATGAGCGAGTCAGCCGGTAACGTTTGCGCCTTTTCCAACGCCCGCTTGTTGGCGCCCGGCATGTAAAGCGCGCTGCGGCGCTGCCTGATATGCATGAAAGTTCCCCGCAAGTCCGCCGTTCAGAACTTTCAGCCTAGCGGGAGCGTCGCCGCAGCGCCATCAAACATTGGCCGGTCAGACTCTGCCCATCAGGACGAGGATGAGGACAACAACCAGAATCAGACCCAGGGCGCCGCTGGGTCCATATCCCCAAGACCGGCTATGGCCCCAATTGGGAATAGCCCCGACGAGCATCAGAATGAGGATGATGATGAGGATCGTGCCTAACGTCATATCGAATTTTCCCGAGCGGGGGCCACTGCGCCGGGGTTCGCCGCCCGCGAAGCTCCGGTCCTAGTCTAATGCGCTTGCGCTTAAGGAGTTCCCGTAAAAGCCACTCCGTGTTTCGTGTTTGCGACACGCGCCCCGGCGTCGTAGTTTGTCGGCATGACAGATACGCAGGTAAACGCCCCGGCCAGACGCACGCCGGTTTCCACTGATTTTCCCGATCGCCTCATTCGCGGTTACGAGGCTTTTCTGGGCGGCAGGTTCAGCGCCGAGCAACAACGCTATCGTGCGCTTTCCGAAATGGGCCAGAAGCCGCGCACGATGGTGATCGGCTGCTGCGACTCCCGCGTCTCCCCGGAAGTGATTTTCGATGCGGGCCCCGGCGAATTGTTTGTTGTGCGCAACGTTGCCAACCTCGCGCCGCCCTATGCGCCGAATAATGATTATCATGGCACGTCCGCCGCGCTTGAGTTCGCGGTGATGGCGTTGCGCGTCGAACACATCGTGGTGCTAGGCCACGGGCAGTGCGGCGGCGTGCGCGCCTATGTGGAAAACGAGCACGATCCCTATATGCGCCCGTTGTCGCCGGGCGATTTCATTGGCAAGTGGATCCGTCTGATTCAGCCTGCGCACGAGCTCACTATTGAAGGAAGCAACGAGGACATAGGTGCTTACGTCGAGCGGCTGGCGCATGAATCGATCAAGCAATCGCTCGCTAATTTGCGGACGTTTCCGTGCGTCAAGACGCTGGAGGAACGCGGCTTGCTTGCGCTGCACGGGGCTTATTTCAGCGTGATGGACGGACGCCTGTTGACACTCGATCCCGCAACGGGCGTCTTTGGCGCCGTCAGCGCCGACGTTCACGTGGGCGCTCTGTCAGAGCCGCGCTTTTAGGCGAGGGGACTTGATGACGCCGCTGTCGGTTCTCGACCTTTCAAATGTCACGACGCAGACGCCTCCAAGCCAGGCGCTTCAGCGCAGCGTAGAGTTGGCGCAAGCTGTCGAGCGCTTCGGCTACAAACGCTACTGGCTCGCAGAGCATCACAGCATGGCGTCGATCGCCTCAAGCGCGCCTGACATCATGATTGGGCGCATCGCGGCGGCGACGAGCACGATCCGCGTTGGTTCGGGCGGCGTCATGCTCACCAATCATGCGCCGCTTGTGATCGCCGAACGATTCAAGACGCTGGAAGCGCTGTTTCCCGGACGCATCGATCTGGGTCTCGGGCGCGCGCCGGGTACGGATCAGGCGACGTCATACGCGCTGCGCCGCAGGCTCGATGAGCGCCCGGGAGATGATTTTCTGGAACGCCTGCAGGAATTGATGCTCTGGGAGAGCGGCGACTTTCCCGAAAATCATCCGTTCCGGAAAATACAGGTCATGCCGTCGGACGCGCCGCTGCCGCCGCTGTGGCTGCTGGGGTCCAGCGATTACAGCGCGCATTTGTCCGGCCGCATTGGCGCTGGATACGCGTTTGCATCGCACTTTTCCGACCACGATGCGGTGGAGCCAATGCTGGCGTATCGTACGGCGTTTGAGCCAGTGGGTGATCTCAGCGAACCTTATTCGATCATCGCGGTCGCAGCAGTTGTCGCCGAGAGCGATGAAGAGGCTGATCGGCTGGCGAAGACTTATGATCTCAACTGGCTGCGCCGCGCCCGCAACATGCGATTGCCGCTGTCATCGCCGCAGGAAGCCGCCGCGCATCCGTGGACTGAGCAGGAGCGCGCCTATGTGGCGCAGCGGCGCGGGAGATTGTTTGCCGGATCGGCGCAGAGCGTGACTGCGCGACTCAAAGATTTTGCGTACGCCACAAAGGCCGACGAGATCATGGTCACCTCGTCGATCTTCGATTTCGACGCGCGCGTGCGCAGTTATGAGTTGTTGATGGATTCGTGGAAGACGGCGTGAGGCGTTCTCGCCGACAGCGCATCATGCCAGCGAAGGCTGGCATCCATGACAGGCAAATGCTGCGGTTTATGGCCTGTCGTGGATGGTCGCCTTCGCGACCATGACGCTTACGAAGCGAGGTTGTTCTTTTTCAAAACAGCTTCTGCGATGCGAGCTTCGCGCCTTCCACAAGGCTCTTGAACTTTGCTTCCACAATCGTGGGATGCACTTCGGGCACCGCGCGCGGCGTTGAGGCGAAGCCGCAATCGGTGGACGCCATCACGTGCTGCGCGCCCACAACGTCCGCGAACTTGCAGATGCGCTGGGCGATCAGCTCGGGATGTTCGACCAGAACGGTGGCGTGGGTGATGACGCCCGGCAGAAGCATCTTGGCTTCTGGTATCTTCACGCCTTCCCAGATGTTCCACTCGTGCTCGTGGCGCGGATTGCCAAACTCGAACGAATAATAATCCGCATTGATCGCCAGGATCACATCGGTGAGATGTTTCATCTCAAGATCGTGCGTGCGCGGGCCCATGTTGATGCCGTAGCAGGTGTGATGGCGAACGCGGTTTGAGGGAATGTTGCGGATGGAATGGTTCATCGCCTCGACGCGACGCCACGCCCAATTGCGCGCTTCCTCAACTGTCATCGACGGATTGAGCATGTAGTGCATCGCAAGGCGCGGATCGTCGAGCTGGATCGAGAAACCCGCCGCAACGATGGCTTCGTATTCAACGCGCATCGTCTCGCAGACAGCTTCGAGGAATGCCTCCTCGTTGTTGTAGTGCATGTCGACGACGGCGCCTTCCACCGTGCCGACCGAGGCGCAGGGAATGAACACGTCGACCGGGCTCTTGCCTTGCAGCGCGATCTTCAGATTTTCGAGATCGCGCTGAAGGATCGCCTGGCCGGTGTACTGCAACGGGCCAACGCATTCGGAGCCTGCGGGCTGCGTGCCGGAATGGCCGGCTGCGTAGAATTCGGGGAAGGCGTCGACTTCCTTGGTGTGCTCGCGGCCCTTGGCGCCGGCAGAGCGTGGGCGCGTGCCGCCGAGGCGCTCATGCAGATAGGCGAAAAAGCCGGTCTTTGATTGTTCGCCGTCGCTGATGACGTCCAGCCCGAGGCCAATCTGCCATGCGACGCAATAGACGACCGCCTTGCGAACGGCGCCTTCGAATACGGCGGCTTCCACGGGGCGCTTGTCCATGCGCGCCACCATGATTTCGGAGAGCGCTGCGGGCCGGGGCAGGCTGCCGACATGGGTGGTGAGAATACGTTTTGTGCGGGCGTCTGCGATTGGCATGTTTCCTCCAGCGTCGTCGCGTTCTTGTTCGGCGCGATCAATGCCACAGGCGCGAGCCTGCGCGCAAATCATGATTTTTGGCAGCCCCGAAAAGCAAATGGCCGGGCGAACCCGGCCATTGCAAGACGCTATGTTAAAGCAGCTTACGTCGGCTTCTGCTTACGTCGCCTTTTTCTTGGGCGTGATCAGCTTGCGGTTGATCAGTACTTCCGCGATCTGGATTGCGTTGAGCGCCGCGCCCTTGCGCAAATTGTCGGACACGCACCAGAAAGCCAGGCCATTTTCAACCGTGTTGTCCTCGCGGATGCGCGAGATGAAGGTGGCGTCTTCGCCAGCCGCTTCGTGCGGTGTGATGTAGCCGCCGGGCTCATGCTTGTCGATGACGAGCACGCCGGGAGATTCGCGCAGAAGATCGCGCGCTTCGTCGGCGGTGATCGGCTTCTCGAATTCAACGTTCACCGATTCCGAATGCGAGATGAATACGGGCACGCGCACGCATGTGGCGGTGAGCCTGATCTTGGGATCAAGGATCTTCTTGGTCTCCGCCATCATTTTCCACTCTTCCTTGGTGAAGCCGTCTTCCATGAAGACGTCGATCTGCGGAATGAGATTGAAGGCGATGCGCTTGGGGAATTTCTTCGACTCGACAGGATCGGATACGAACACGGCGCGCGTCTGCGCGAACAATTCGTCCATCGCCTCCTTGCCTGCGCCGGAGACCGATTGATACGTCGAGACGACAACGCGCTTGATGACGGCCAGATCATGCAGCGGCTTGAGGGCAACAACCAGCTGGGCGGTCGAGCAATTGGGGTTGGCGATGATGTTGCGCTTGCGGAAGCCGACGATGGCGTCGGCGTTCACTTCAGGCACGATGAGCGGCACGTCGGAATCGTAGCGCCATTGCGAGGAATTATCGATGACTACGCAATTCTTCGCCGCGATCTTCGGGGCCCATTCTTTTGACACGGAGCCGCCAGCCGACATCAGGCAGATGTCGGTGTCGGAAAAATCATAGGTGTCGAGGTGGCGGCACTTGAGGATTTTGTCGCCAAAGGAGACTTCGCGCCCGATGGAGCGGCTGGAGGCCAGCGGGACGACCTCGCTCACCGGAAAACGGCGCTCTGCGAGGATGTCGAGAAGCTCGCGGCCGACATTACCCGTGGCGCCCGCGATGGCGATCTTGAAACCCATGTGCGTAACCCTGTCCTGGCGCTGGCTGCTGTCCGGCGCTTCAAAAACTGTCTGTCCAACACCATGCAAGAGGCGTTGAGTCAATCCGGCCTGCGGGGGCGTCCTTAAGGTTTGGTTTACCTTTGGCCAAACCGCTGGGGCCAGCTTACCCATCTATTAACGCGTCGCGCTGCATGTGCGGGAGGTGGGTTTCATCAACAAGATCATAAGATTTGGCGCAGGCGCCGCGGCGCTGGCGATCACCGTCGCAGTGCTGGCCTCAATGTGGGGCGAGATTGCGGACCGACGCTCGTGGCGTGACGCGGCGCAGGACGCCGACAGTCAGGAACCCGTTGTTGCGCCCGCCAGCGCGTGGACGGAGCTTCCCGACGCGCCAAGGCGGTTCGTCCTGCGCAATCATCTGTTCGGCCTGGAGCCCGATTTTTACGCGGCCCGTCGTAATTCTGCCGGAGGCGGACGGCTGGACCAGATGGCGTTCGGCTCCCCTTTTGAAGACAGGCCCTATCTGCGGGTCGGTTTCTATACCCCCGGGGATGAGCCGGTGGCGGCGGCGTCCTTCTGGCTGGAGATGGCGCGCCGGTCCGGCGAAGCAGGCTTTGCAATCGAACGGGCGCCGTCTGCGCCCGATCTGGTGGACACCCGGCTTGGGGCTTTCGAGGTGGGGTCGTTGAGCGGTGTGGGGCCCGGCGGGGCGCGTCCTTGTCTGGGCTTCCGACTTCAGTCCGCCAGCCCAAACCTCATCATCTCGGGCCTTGCCTGCATCGCCAGAGACGCATCGCAAATCGGGCTCGCGCGCGAGGCGCTCGTCTGCGCGCTGGAGGCTGTCTCGGTGGTCGGCCCCCATGAGGACCGCGAACTGAAGGCCTTTTTTGATGGGACCGGGACGCCCGTCTGCAGGTCCGCGCGCTCGGCGCAGGCAGGTGGTTAATTCGGTAGTATCTTTAGTGCGAAGATGACGCTTCATTCGTCGCATGTTATCGAGGAACCTCTGCACGAACCGGACAGTTGAGGAAGACGCGGGCAGATGAACGGGGACCAGATCATGCGCAGGTTTAACGCCATTCTTCTTTCGGCGATTGCGGCGTCCGCCGCGTTCGTCTTTGTTGCCGAAGCCGAGGCGCAGACACGTCAGGAGCGTGGCACGGTTTTGCGCACCGTGAGTGCGCCGCCGCTGACCATTCGCCAGCGCAGTTTCCTCAATTCGGGCCCCATCGTCGCGTCGCGCAGCATGCATAATTATGTGAGCATGGACAATGCATGGCGTCAGCCGGTGTACGATAACCAGCGCGGTCGCCTCGGCCTTGATAACCTCCCGCGCCGGTTTGATCCGCCGGGCCGGGCCTCGCCCCTCTTCGAATTCTGAAAACAAAAACGCCGCGGATCAATCCGCGGCGTTTTTGCTTAGGGCGTTGAGCCGCTGATTATTCGGCAGCCGCCTTGGCTGTTCTTTCGTTGATGATCCGCCACAAGACCAGCGGCGTCGCGGGCATGGGCACATCTTCAACGCCAAGATGGGAGAGCGCGTCGACAAGCGCGTTGCCCACGGCCGGGAGCGCGCCGACGCAGCCAGCTTCGCCCGCGCCTTTAACGCCGAGCGGGTTTGAAGGGGTGGGGCAGGAATGGCTCTTCACCTCGAACGAACTCATGTTGTCGGCGTGTGGCATGGCGTAATCCATGAAGGACGCCGAAAGCACTTCGCCATTGGCGTCGTACTTGAGGTCTTCCATCAGCATCTGGCCGACGCCCATGGCGATGCCGCCGTGGATCTGCCCCTTGAGCAGCATCGGGTTCATCACAACGCCGACGTCGTCAACGACGTTGTAGTTGATCATTTCAACCGCGCCGGTGTCCTCGTCGATTTCCAGTTCGCAGATGTGCGTGCCTGACGGATAGTTCGCCTTGCGCTGGTAGTACACGGCGGTGGCGCTGATGCCGGGCTCCATGTCCTTTGGGATCTTGTTGGGATTGGCCGCGAGCAGCGCCACTTCCTTCATGGTCAGCGACTTGTTTGTCTGGCGATTGACGAAGACGCCATCCTGCAAATCGACATCGTCGACGTTCATCGCGTGGGCGGCGATCTTCTTGGCCTTTTCGACGATCTTGTTCGTCGCCATCAGCATGGCGCCGCCGCCAATAGACGACGTGCGCGATCCGCCGGTGCCTTCGCCAAAGAACACGACGTCGGTGTCGCCCTGCTCGTAGTGCACATCCTTGGGATCGAGGCCAAGCTTGTCGCAAACGATCTGTTTGAAGATCGTCTCATGGCCCTGGCCGTGGCTGACGGCGCCTGACAAGATGGTGACGCTGCCCGTGCGGTCGAAGCGGATTTCGGCGCCCTCGTAACCAGCGGCGCCGGCCTTTTCGATGGAGTTGGAAATGCCGATGCCGCGCAGCTTGCCGTGCTTGCGCGCTTCAGCGCGGCGCTTCTCGAAGCCTTTCCAGTCCGCCATCTTCAGGCAGATGTCCATGCATTCTTCAAACTTGCCCGAGTCGTAGGTGAAGGACAACGCCGTCTTGTAGGGCAGGGCGCTGGGGGGGATGAGATTCTTGCGGCGAATTTCAACAGGGTCGATGCCAAGGCGATCGGCGGCGATGTCGACCATGCGCTCGATGACGTAGGCCGCTTCCGGGCGCCCATTGCCGCGATAGGGACGCATCCAGTGGGTGTTTGAAAACGTCGCGGTGACATCGACGTGAATCGCGGGCGTCGTGTAAACGCCAGCCAGCGTGCCCAGATTGCTGACGGGTCCGCCATCGGAGCCCGGTTGTACATAGGCGCCCAGATTGCAGAGCGTCTTGATGCGCAGGGCCAGAAACTTGCCGTCCTTGTCGAGGGCGAGTTCGGCTTCCGTCACGTTGTCCCGGCCTGCAGCGTCGGCCAGGAAGGATTCCGTGCGCGTCGCGGTCCATTTTACGGGACGGCCGATGATCTTGGCGGCCAGCAGGACGAGTCCGACCTCGTTATAAACGCCGGACTTCATGCCGAAGCTGCCGCCGATGTCGCCAGCGACCACGCGGATCTTGCTTTCGGGCACGCCCAGCGTTTCGGAGAGCTTCTCGCGGAAGTCGAGCGCGCGCTGCAGGGTCGTGTAGCAGGTGTAGCGGTCGGAGGCCTTGTCGTAGACGCCGATGCTGCCGCGCGGCTCCATCGTGGCGGCCATGACGCGGTTGATGACGAACTTGTGCTTGATGACGTGGGGGGCGCTTGCGATAGCGGCGTCGGTCGCTGCCTTGTCGCCTTCCAGATGGACAAAGCAGATGTTGTCCGGATTGGCGTCATGCACCACAGGCGCGCCCGGTTTCATGGCCTCTTCGGCCGTGAAGACTGCGGGGATGACTTCGTAGTCGACTTCAACGAGTTCCAGCGCGTCCAGCGCCTCTTCGTGCGTTTCCGCGACGATGAAGGCGACGAAATCGCCCACCCAGCGCACGCGGTCGCCGGTGAGGCCGGGCAAGGGGGGCGCGTAGATGGGGGAGCCGTCGCGCTTCTTTTTGCCGGCGGGCACGGGAAGCGAGTTGTAGCCGGAGGCCTTCCAGTCGGCGTGGGTGAGGACGGCCAGCACGCCCGGCGCAGCCTTGGCGCGCGCGGTCTCGATCTTCAGGATTTTCGCATGGGCGTGTTTTGAGCGTAGAACCACGCCATGCGCCATGCCGGGCAACGTCATGTCGTCCACGTAGCGCCCGCCACCCTGAATCAGGCGCGGGTCTTCAAAACGGGACACCGGTTGACCAAGCGCGTACTCTCCCATGTCATCTCTCCATGCGGCGCCCGAGGCGCTGGCGGTTTATCGTGTCAAACCCATATCAGCATTAGCGCCCGGTTTGAACCGGGCTGAAGCGGGGCCATCGGGCGGGGGATCTGGAATGTTTGAGGGACTACGCAGTTTTGTCGCGGAGCTTCTGGGCAGCGAGGGCGAGCGGCCGTTCAAGGAGAACGACTACCGCATGGCCGCGACAGCCATTCTCGTGCACGTGGCGGACGCTGATGGCGCGTTCGACGAAGTTGAACGGCAGCGGATGCGCGCGATTCTGGTGGAGCGGTTCAATCTTGATGATGGGGACGCGGACCGCCTGATCGCTCAGGCGCAACTCAGCGAGGCGGAAGAGGTCGATCTGGACCGGTTTATCGCCGTTCTGAGCCGGGCTCTCGATGCGGACGGGCGATTGAAGCTGGTCGAGATGATGTGGGACCTGGTTTATGCGGACGGCGCGCCGCTGGAGGTCGAGGATTCGGTTGTCGCCCGAATCGCGCAGATGTTGAGCGTGCCGGTGGCTGATCTCGAACTTCTCCGGCGGTCGCGCGCGCCGGGACTGGTCAGTCCGCAATGAGGCCGCCGCCTCATGACATTACGCTGATCACCGGCGCTTCGGTGGGCATCGGCGCTGACCTTGCCCGTGTTTTTGCCCGACACGGCCATGAACTGGCGCTCGTGGCGCGCGACGGCGTCCGCATGGAGGCTCTGGCGGACGAGATTGCGGCCAGGGGCGCGCCCCGTCCGCTGATCATTCGGGCCGATCTTTCGGCGCCCGGCGCGGCCGATGCTTTGGTCGCCGACATGAATCGCCTTGGCAGGCGGGTGAAGAACCTCGTTAACAATGCGGGCTTTGGCCTCATTGGCCGCGTGGCGGAGATTGATCGCGCAGATCAAATCCGAATGATCGATCTCAACGTGCGCGCGCTGACCGATCTCACGCTCGCCTTCCTGCCCGCGATCCGCGCATCGCGTGGCGGTTTGATGAATGTCGCGTCAACCGCTGCTTTTTATGCCGGACCCGGCATGGCGGTGTATTATGCGACCAAGGCTTTCGTGCTGTCGTTTTCGCAGGCGCTGGCGTACGAACTGAAAGAGGATGGCGTGCGCGTGACGGCGCTGTGTCCGGGTCCGACGAAAACCGAATTTTTCGAGCGGGCGGGCGCCGGAGAGAGTCCGTTCGGGCCGATCCCGATGGCCACTTCGATGAGCGTTGCGCAGGCCGGCTACGCGGGCTTCATGCGCGGCAAGATGGTTGTCGTGCCGGGTCTCTTCAACAAACTGCTGACGCTCACATCAGGCTTGCAGCCGCGCGCGCTGTCCATGCACACAATTGCGCGCATGCAGATGGGGCGCGCCAGAAGCGGCGCCTCGAAGAAAGATGCGCCATGAAAGATGCGCCATGAATTTGCGCCACAAGGCGCCGCGAGGACGCGTTCTCGTCGTGCTGCATCAGGAGCACTCCTGCCCGGCGCGCATAGGCCGCCTTTTACAAACGATGGGCTATCAACTCGATTTGCGCTGGCCGCGTTTTGGCGATCCCTTGCCGACGACTCTGGCGGAGCATGCGGGC
Source organism: Beijerinckiaceae bacterium (assembly GCA_947498445.1). Taxonomy (GTDB): domain Bacteria; phylum Pseudomonadota; class Alphaproteobacteria; order Rhizobiales; family Beijerinckiaceae; genus Terripilifer. Next base: position 8,197 of record CANMLK010000033.1, on the reverse strand, counting down.
GCGATCATTCTGGGCGGCCCCATGAGCGTCAACGATCCAGATGACTGGATGAAGCGCGAGATCGACTTTGTCGGCGTCGCGCTGAAAGAAAGCGCGCCGCTGCTTGGCGTTTGTCTGGGTGGGCAAATGATCGCGCGCCATCTGGGCGAACGGGTTGCCCCGCATCGCGATGGGTTGGCGGAGATTGGCTATTATCCCCTGACCTCAACGGATGAGGGCCGGGCGATTTGCGCGGCGCCCTTTCCCAACCATGTCTATCAATGGCATTTTGAAGGGTTCGATCTGCCGCGCGGCGCGCATTTGCTTGCGAGCGGGGCAACGTTTGAAAATCAGGCGTTCAAATATGGCAGCGCTGTCGGGCTGCAGTTTCATCCCGAAGTAACCTACGCCACCATCTGCCGCTGGACGACGCGCGCGGCGCATCGCCTGGACTCGCCGGGCGCGCAGCAGCGCTGTGCGCATATAGATGGCTGGTATCTTTACGATGCAGCAATCGCGCGCTGGATCGATTCATTTCTGCACTGCTGGATCGGCCGCAGCGAGGGTGCGATCACCCCCCTGGCGAAAGCGCCCGTAGTCGCGCCACGAAGCGGCGCTCAATCCGTGACGATCAAAGCCCAATAGACCTTGTACTTCGCGCCCGGCGCATAGGCTGTCGCGATGCCCATGCGCTTCATGTTCGGGTTGAGCATGTTGGTGTTATGCGGGCGTGAATCGCGCCAACCCGAAAAAGCTTCCGCCATCGTGTAATAGCCGGCCGACACATTTTCGGCTGCGCGACCGGGCTGCACGCCAAAGCGGGCAAGGCGCGTCTGCAACGGGCCGGGGCCATGGGTCACCTGTCCGGCGCGCGCCATGGCGTCGGCCTGCGCCTGCGCGGCCTCCTGCAGCTTGGGATCGGGCGTCAGGGCGCCAAGACGATTGTTGGCGCGATAAAGCGAGATCATGTCGCGCGCGGCGACAATGTCCACCTTCGCGCCTGGCGCCGCCAGATTGCGATAGAAGGCAGGCTGGCCTTCGGACAGACGCGCGGGCGGATCTTTGGCGCAACCGCCAAGGGTCAGCCCGGTCGCAGCGGCAAGCGCGCAGAGATAGAGGATCGCCAAGGGGGTACGCCTTTCTGTCCTTTGCAAGGGTGCTCCATTCCTGCCGACAATGTGCTGACGTTCGGTTACCGACCTTTGCCGCAAGACTCAGTCTCCCGCCAGGCCGATGCCAGCTTCTTGCAAACGCGCGAAGATGGCGAAGTTGAGATCGCTTTTGATGCGGCCCGCTTTTTCGACGTCCGAGGCGAAGCAGCTCAGCTCGAACTTGAGGCACGTCTCCGTCATTGCAACGAACGAGACTGATGGCTCCGGCTCGTCAAGCACAAGCTTGTGCTCGTTGCCGATCTGAATCAGCAAGGCGCGCATAGCTTCGGGCGACGCCGTCAGCGGAACGGAGACGGGCACGCGCACGCGGCTCACCCGGTCGCTGCGCACCCAGTTTTTTACGACCCCGGTAACGAGGTTGGAGTTTGGCACAATCACCGTCACGCGGTCGCTGGTCTCAATCTCGGTGGAGCGGACGTTGATGCGCCGCACATGCCCGGTGTCGTTGCCGACGGCGATAAGGTCGCCGACGCGGATCACGCGCTCCCAAAGCAGGATGAGGCCGGACACGAAATTGCCGACGATGGCCTGCAGGCCAAAGCCGATGCCAACAGACAATGCGCCTGCGACAATGGCGAGTTTGTCAAACGATAGGCCCATGTAGGTGAGGGACACCGCCGCCGCGATGAAAACGCCGACGTAACCAATGCTGGCGCGAATGGAGTTGCGCAGGCCAAGGTCGAGGCGTGTGGTTGGAAGGTACCTGTCCTCAAGCCACGACTGCAACACACGCGTGAAGACGATGCCGGCGCAAAACAGCAGGATGGCCAGCAGAATACCGGTGAGCGAGATCGTCAGGTCGCCAACCTTGAAGCCGAAGAAAGCCCCCCCGCAGCGTGCCGAACATGTTGTCGGACTCAACGCCCCACGGCGCAAGGATGAGCATCGAGCATATGATCGTGAAGATGAGCGCGAGCGCGCCCTGCAGAAGGGTCGCGATTTGACGGAGCGAGTCTCGCGTCAAGCCGATCGTGTTCATGGCGGCGCGGCCCGCGACGGAACCCGGCTGAATGGCGCGCACAATTGATGCGGTCGCCAACGCGTGAAGCAGATAGCCAGCAGTGGTCACGAAGGTGATCCAGACGACCTGATCGACAACGAAGCTTGCGAGCGCCACAAACCCGATGGCGCTGGAAAAAATGATTGTGACAATCGCGATCCAGGAGAGAATGCGCCAGACGGAGCACCAGTCGGTGCCTGTCGTGAGGCGCGGGCCGTATTCGTTTTCCTCCGCCTCTTCGCGCGCGAGGATGCCGTAAAGCGTTTTGGCCATCGCGAGCGCAACGGCGAGCGCGCCGACGCCACGCATCAGCACAGAGACAGATACCGAAGCGGCGACGAGATCATTCATCGCTTCAGCAAACTTCATGACCGAGACGATCACTGCAATCGTGAAAACAAGGCGCGACAGCTTTGTGGCGGTGCCTGTTTCAAGATCGAGCAGGCGCCATTGCGGGCGCTCTATGGCGAGCAAACCGCGGGCGAGGCCAACAGCGATGGAGATGCGTCGCACGCCATCGAACATCGTTGCAACGAGAGGCTCGAGACGGACGTTGATGAGTTCATAAAAGCGCGCGATCTCAATGAACGTCAGGGCGGCGACAATAGGCACTGTCGCGGTGATGATCGCAACCCACACTGCGCCAGCGGTTTTTTGCAGGTCGGTTGGTTCCGCAAGCGCTTTTGGTCGACCCATCACGCGGCGCGCGGCGACCAGAGAAATCAGCACGCCAAGCACAAGCCCGATATTGGTGACGAGCCATGCGCCCAGTCGCGAACCTTTGAGGCGCGAAGAAACCAGCGAAGCCCAGTCGCTTGCAATGACGCTCACGGCGCGAAAATCGCCGGGCAATTCCCTCACGGCCTGATACCAAAGGTGCGGCGAGAGAACACTCGCGGAGCGCGCGAACAATTGCTGCTGAAACAGCGCACGGCGGCGATTGACGATCGTGCTGCTCAATTGGTCGGCCTGAACTGCGTGCAATCGCGCGCGCTTCACGTTCGCATCCAGTTCGTCGAACAGTTTCTGCTGTTCCGCGCGCTCGGCCGCCGCCTGCTGGCCTTCCGGCGAGGCTGTGTCCTGCGCCGGTTTCTCACCGGGCTTGCCAAGCTGCTCAAGTCGCGCGCGCGCCGATTCAAGGCGAGGTTCAAGGTCCTTGAGAATCACGTCAGTTATCTCGCCCATGGGCTCAATTTCTGCGCGTAACCCTTGGAGGGCGGCATCGTTGAGGTCGGGGCGTTCAAGCGACTTTTCGACCCGGTCAAGCGTTGCGCGCACGCTCTCGAGAGATTGCGCCGTGGTCTGCACCGCTTGCTGCGCTGGCGCCATTGAGACCGCGACCGTTGCGATGAACAGCGCGCAAAGCAAGGCCAGCGTCTGGCGCAACAAAAAGGTCAAAGGGCGTCTCCGGTGGCGAATCAGCGCGCGCAAAGCATAGCCGAGGCTGGGTAAGGACGCCTGTCCTGCAGGGTCGGCTGGGCGATTATGGGGCGCTCAGGCGCCAAGCGGGCCGGGATCGTCATAATCGTGTTCGCGCCCATCAGGGTCTGTCACGCGCCAGCCGGCAGGCGCCGGTTCAATGTAGGCGGGGCCGACCGGGACTTTGCCGAAGCCGCCGGGAATGTCGAGAACGTAGTCGGGCTGGCACAGGCCCGATACGCGGCCGCGGAGCGCGGCCACAAGCTGGCGCCCGCGCTCAAGGCTCACCCGCAGATGCGCCGTGCCGGGCGCCAGATCGGGATGGTGCAGGTAATATGGCTTGATCCGGTTCTCGACAAAGGCGCGCATGAGATCGGCCAGTACAATGGGGTCGTCGTTGACGCCCTTCAGAAGCACGCTCTGGCTCACCATCGGCACGCCTGCGTCAATGATTCTGGCGCAGGCCGCTCGCGCCTGCACGGTTAATTCGCGCGGATGATTGGCGTGCAGCGCGACGTAAACCGTTTTGCCGCCGCTCTTGAGCGCCTCGATCATCGCGTCGGTGATGCGGGCAGGATCGACGACGGGAATGCGCGTGTGGATGCGCACGATCTTGACGTGCGCGATTTCGCCCAGCGCGCGCATAACGCTGGCGATGCGGCGCGGCGACATCGTCAGCGGGTCGCCGCCGGTGAGGATCGCCTCCCAGATCTGCGGGCGCTGCGCGATGTAGGCAAGGGCGCCCGCAAACGCCTCTAGCGACAGCGACGAGGCGCCGCCGGGCCCCACTGTTTCACGGCGGAAGCAGAAGCGGCAATACACCGCGCAGACGTGCAGAAGCTTCAGCAGGACGCGGTCGGGGTAGCGATGCACAATGCCTTCAACCGGGGCATGGGCTTCGTCACCGATGGGGTCGGCGCGTTCGTGCGGAGCCGCCCTCATTTCCGCCAGGTCGGGAATGAATTGTCGGGCGATAGGGTCGTGCAGATCTTCGGGGTCAATAAGGTCCGCCATCGCGGGCGTGAGCGCGATGGCATATTTTTTCGCCAGCTCTCCCAAGCCCGCTGCTTGCTCGGGCGCAATCAGGCCCGCGGCCGACAGATCGGCCGGGCTGCGCAAGCTTGGGCGCAGGTCTGATACGTGGAACATTGGCAGTTTGCTGGCAGACGACATCCACGGTCCTTAAATGCGGGCAGGCGGCGAAGCAACGCAGATGTGCGCGCCACCGGAACGTTTCATCGTCGAGGCTGGTTAGCCACCTGTATGAGGAGGCTGCCATGACCGATATCGATCCCAAGCGTCCCGCATCCGATGCGCACAGCGGTTCGCGCTCTGGATCAAGCGTGCGAGGCGCCGATCATGGCGTCAAACCGTCGGAGCCCGTCATTCACGATGCGGCCCCCTTGCGCAGCAGCAAGCAGGCGCGCCAGGGCCCCCTCGGCCGGCCCGTGCTTTACGTCCTTATCGCAGGGCTTGTTCTGGCGATGCTCGCTTGGGCCGCGGCTGAGCTTTTCACGGGCGGAGCGTCGCGGTTCACCGGTTCCGGTAATCCCAGCACGACCGGAACGGCGAATCAGCAGCCGACCGCCGGGGGAATTCCCTTGTCGGCGCCGGTGGGTTCGCCCGAGGGAAGCGCTTCTCAGGGTCAAACTGCGCCGGGCGCAGTTGGGCGGGGAAGTTCCTCCGCGCCGTCGCCTTCCAGCGACAGCGCGAGGTAAATCTCAGGGCAGGGGCGTCCAGATGACGTTCTCGACGCTGCCCGCCCCCGTCGCGAGCATAACCACGCGATCAGCGCCCAGTGCGATGCCGCTGGCCTGTGGCATCTGCGCCAGGGCGGCCAGAAAATCTTCATCAATCGGGTAACGTCTTCCATAGATGCGCGCCATCTTGGCCATCTCGGCCTCCAGTCGGGCGCGTTGTTCGACGGGATCGGTTAATTCCCCGAACGCGTTGGCGATCTCGACGCCGCAAGCGTAGATTTCAAACCGCTCCGAAACCTCAGGCCGCTGCGCATTGCGACGCGCCAGTGCGGCTTCTGACGCCGGGTATTCGTCGAGAATTGTAAGCCGACCCGCTCCCAGTTCGGGCTCAACCTTGTCGCTGAGAATTTTGCTGAACAGGTCGCTCCAGGTGTCGTCCGCGCTGACACGCAAGCCGATGGCCTGCGCCATTGAGGCCAGCGTCTCGCGATCATTGTCGCCATCCGCCCGCAACGTCCCCTTTAGGTCCAGGCGTGCAAAACGCGCGAACGCCTCGCAGACGGTCACCCGTTCCGGTGGCGCGAAGGGGTCGCACGTGCGGCCGCGATGGCTGAACGCCCCGCCGCCCGCCGCCTGCGCCGCCAGCGCGCACAATTGGGCGGCGTCATCGATCAACGAATCGTAGTCTTCGCCCGCGCGATACCATTCCAGCATCGTGAATTCAGGGTGATGCAGCGGCGAGCGCTCGCCGTTTCTGAACACATGGGCCAGCGAAAAAATGCGCTCCTCGCCCGCCGCCAGCAGCTTTTTGCAGGCAAATTCCGGCGATGAGTGCAAATAAAGCGGCGTCCGGGCCTGCGGGCTTTCGTAAACGGTGGAAAATGCGCCGATGTGCGCCTCATTGCCCGGCGAGACCTGCAGGACGGCGGTGTCCACCTCCAGAAAGTCCATTTGCGCGAACCATTTGCGCCACGCGGCGAACGTCCGGGCGCGGGCCAAAAGCAGGGGCCGGCGGTCAGCGTGGACGCTGCGCGACCAAAAGGGCGAGGTGGGTGTCGTCATATTCCTTCGTTACGGCTGGCGGTTTGCGCGGTAACCGCTATTGTGCGGCCCGATTTCAAATCGGGCGCGGGGGCAAAAGGCTCAGCCGCCCCCGCAGATCGATGAGGACGTAAACCAGTGAAAGTCATCGCAAGCTCTATCCGCAAAGGCAATATCATCGAGCGGGACGACGGTCAGCTTTACGTTGTGCTCTCCGCCGAGAGCTTCCATCCCGGGAAGGGCACGCCGACGACGCAGATCGACATGCGCCGTATTTCCGACGGGGTGAAAACGTCGGACCGCTACAAGACGACCGAACAGGTCGAGCGCGCCTACGTTGAGGATCGCAATTTCGAGTTCCTTTACAACGACGCCGAAGGCTTCCACTTCATGAACCAGGAGACTTTCGAAACGCTTCAGGTTTCCAAGGACGTTCTGGGCGACCAGGCCGTGTACCTTCAGGAAGGCATGAAGGTGATGCTGAGCGTGTTCAACGACGTGCCGGTCGCCATTCAATTGCCCCAGCGCGTGACGTTTGAGGTCAAGGAGACGGAGCCCGCCATGAAGGGGCAGACGGCCTCGTCCTCCTACAAGCCCGCGATCCTGTCCAACGGCGCCCGCTGCATGGTGCCGCCCCACATCCAGCCGGGCACGCGTATCGTTATCCAGACCGAAGACGGCTCGTACGTCGAGCGCGCCAAGGATTGATCTGGTTTGATCGAACCAACGAAAGGCGCTGGAGCAGTCCGGCGCCTTTTTGCGTGGGTCAGGACGTTTTGCGGGTCAAGTCTTCAAGTCTTGGCGCCGCCGCCAACGATCGCGCGCACGACATCTCGTCCGGGCGCGGGGCGGGCGAAGAAAAAGCCCTGCATGTAATCACAGCCAGCCGCTTGCATGGCCTTCGCCTGCGCCTGTGTTTCGACGCCTTCCGCAGTAATCTCCATGTCAAGCGCATGCGCCATCCCAACGAATTCGGCGATCCAGTCGCCGGCAGTCGGGTCAATCACGATTGAACGCGCGAGCTTGATCTTGCTCACCGGTAAATCGAGCAGCAGAAATTCGTGCGAATGCCCTTGGCCGAAATCGTCGATGGCGATGCGCACGCCCATTTCCCGCAGCCGCACCATGACGGCGCGCGCGGCATCTGGGTTTTCGAGCGCCGCATTTTCAAGAATTTCGAGTTCAAGCCGATCCAGCGGCAAGCCGGACGCGGACGCGATGGCGGCGATCTCGTCCGGGAAGGCGCCGTGAGTAAATTGATAGGGCGCAACGTTCACGCCAACCATCAAGTCCGGCCAAAGCGCTGCATCTGAACAGGCGCGCGCGAGCACAAAGGCGGCGAGATCCTCGATGGATTCTTCGGATTGGTCGAGAAATTCGTCAGGGCCGATGCATCCCCGCTCGGGATGGTTCCATCGCGCAAGGGCCTCGAAACCTGCGATGCGAAGCGTCGTGGACGCGATTTGTGGTTGGTACCACACGTCCATCTCACCTGCGGCGATGGCGTTCGCCAGTGCATTGGTCACGGGTGTCTCCCGCAGCCGAATCCTTTCGAGACACTAGCGTCTTCCGCCGGCAGGCGTAAGCAGGAGGGTGATCTTAACCCTTCATAAAGGCTGCTGAAGCGTTCCCCGTTCACCTTAACTGCGACTTAAGCGAGTGACGAAAAGATAACGATACGAGAGCGAGAGACGGTTCGCCATGGCATTCCGTTTCGGCTTGGTTCGCGTCGTAAGGGTTAGAGCGCGTTGACATTCATCGTGTCCAAATATGCGCGCTGACGATTGATAGCATGGACATGAATGCTCTCGGTGTTTGTTCGTAGCGCGTTGCGATGCGCCTGAAGTGTTTGAGCTTCAGGAAGAAGCGCTCGATGAGATTTCGTT
>CANMLK010000032.1 GCA_947498445.1 Beijerinckiaceae bacterium | reverse complement strand
GGCGTCTATTCCAAATCCGTGGGGCTGCTCATCTCGTCACCCAACGCGAAGGTTTATTTTCACGCCGACGTTCCCGGCCAGACGCTGTGGCAATTGCGCGGCGAGAAGCGCGTTTACATCTATCCCGACCGCGAGCCCTTCTTGCGTGATGGCGACATCGAGAACGTCATCCGCGGCGTGACGGAAGAAGAGATTCACTACGAGCCGTGGTACGACGAGCATGCAATCGTCATGGACCTCAAGCCCGGCCAGATGCTCCACTGGCCGCTCAACGCGCCCCACCGCGTCGACAACATGGATTGCATGAACGTTTCGATCACGACCGAGCACTGGACGCCGAGCATCCGGCGCAACTTCGCCATGCGCTATGGCAACGGCGTGCTGCGCCAGTTCGGGTGGACCCCGAGGTCGAAGAATATTCGTGGACCGGGGCTTTGGGCGAAAGTCGCGCTCACGGCGGCGTGGCGCCTATCGGGCCAGCAAAAGCAGAATGCCTATCGCCGCAAGATGAGCTACGATCTCGATCCGCAGACCCCCGGCCTGCTGCGCCCCATTGAAACGGCCGCCTGACGCGAGCGCTGCCTGAACTCGTTTTGGTTTCAGCAATCGCAAACCGTATATACTGCCCGGGCGCGACGAGGTGCGTCGCAGACGGGTTACTTTTTGTCGTTCCTTCGCGAAACAATCACGATCCTTGCCGTCCTGCTGGTGCTGGCGCTTTCCGCCGCGCTGGCCGCGCCCTTGTTCATCGATTGGAACGCGCGGCGCGCCTGGGTCGAGGAGCGTCTCAGCGCCGCGCTTGGCGGCGAAGTGAGAGTGTCCGGCGACATCAGCGTGAGGCTCCTGCCCGCCCCGCGCCTTGACGTTGCTGGCGCGGAGTGGCGCGCATCAGGCCCCGGCGCCCTGCAGCTTGAAGCGAACCGGGTTCATCTGGAAATCGCGATCGCGCCGCTGCTTCAGGGCATAGTCCGATTTGTTGAGGCCAGACTCGATCAGCCGCGGCTCGTGGCGTCTCTGGCGAGCGATGGCGCCCTTGCGCTGCCGCAGCCCGGCGAGCGCGGCGGAATCGTGGCTATCGAGCGCCTCGAAATCCGCGGCGGCGAAATTGTCCTGCTTCGCACGGGCGCGCAGGCGCTTCGCGTCGCGGGCCTTGACGCAGACGCGGACGCAGCGTCCCTGCGCGGGCCCTTCAGAGGCTCAGGAAGCTATTCTTCGGCGGACGGCAGAACCGGATTTCGCTTCGGCGCGGGCGTTGCCGAGGAAGATCGCCTTCGAATCAAGCTGACGACTGAGCCCGGGGGCGGCGCGCCGCAGATCGACCTCGATGGCGCCGTGATCTCCGACCGTGACGGTCCCGCCACGCGTCTGCGCTTTGAGGGCGGCGCGGCCATATGGGCGAATGCGCAGGCCGATGGCGTTCAAATCCCCTGGCGGGCGACAGGAACCCTCAACGCTGATCTGTCCAAAGGGCGCCTTGAGCCGATGGAGGTTCGTTTTGGAAACAGCGAACGCCAGTCCACAGCGACAGGGGCGGTGTCGTTTGATTCCGACACGGGACTCCTGTCCGTCCGGCTTTCGGCGCAGCAAATTGACGCCGACCGTCTGCTCGATGGCCGGAACGCATCGGAAGAAGCCAAGAACTCTGCGGGCGAAGCCAAAGACGCATCCGGCGAAGCCGTCGGCCGACTCGGCAGAATGATCATGCAGGCGCTGGAGCGCCCCGCCCGCGAGCGCGCCATAGCGATCAAGGTCGAAGCATCATCGCCAGCATTGCAACTCAGCGGCGACACCGTCACCGAGGCGTCATTCACGATCGATTTGCCGCGCTCTGGCGACGACAGACTTTCCCTTTCGGCGAACCTGCCGGGCCGTTCGCAGATCGCGTTCGCCGGCGCCGTCGAGAGCGGCGCCGCGGCGCGCTTTGCCGGAAAAGCGCACGCCGCTGCGCGTGACATCCCTCGCCTTGCCGAATGGATCGCGCGCGCCGATGCAGACCTTGCCGAACGTTTGCGGGGCCTGCCCTTTCGCGCACTTGAAATCAGCGGCGACATAGAGGTGTCGCGCAACGCCGCAGCAGCGCGCAATCTCGATATTCGCGCCGACCGGTCCACTTTCCGGGGCTCGGCGGCATTCACTGCCGCCGTGGCCGGTGAACCTCCCAGAGTTTTCGCCGATCTGACGTCCCCCGCGCTGGACCTTGAAAGCGTGCCCAATCTGCAAGGCCCCGCGCGGGCGTTTCAGAATGCGGACCTCAATCTCTCCATTGACGCGCGGGCAGTCCGGGTCGCGGGCGTCGGCGGCGGGGTCGTTGACGCTGGGCGCATCCGTGGAAAGCTCACGCGCACAGCCAACCGGCTGGAACTTGAACGTCTGTCGGTCGAAAATCTGGGTGGCGCGTCTCTCACCACATCCGGCCTTATGGACGGTGACGGCGCAAATCTGAAAGCCCGCCTCGAAGCCCAGCGCCTCGTGGAGCTCGCAGCGCTCGTGCGGCGCGTTGCGCCTGGTCCCCTCGCAGATTTGCTCAATGACCGCGCCGTGTCCCTGTCGCCCGCGCGCATCGACCTCAGCGCGCAAGCCTCGTCAATCGACGGCGCCATCGAATTGCGCACCATGCGTGTTGAAGGAACCGCACGCGGTACGCGCCTTGCGATTTCTGCCCGTCCCGTTGGCGATGAGATTGAAGCCGAGGCGGAAATTGCCTCAACCGATACGCCCATGTTGCTGCGCCAGCTTGGGGTGGAGACCGTGCCGATCAGAAGCGCGCCCGCAAGCCGGTTGACGTTGCGCGCCAAGGGCTCCCTCGCCACGGGCTATTCTGCAGAAGGCAACGGCGACATCGCGGGCGCGCTCGTTACGTTCGCTGGCGCGCTGGGCGAAACCGCTGGCCGCTTCGGCTACTCGGGGCGCACGCGCCTTGCCTCGAAAGACGCGACCCCACTCCTGCAGGTTCTGGCGCTGGCGTGGCCCGACGCGGCGGCGTCCGTCCCGGTGGATCTTTCGAGCCAGCTCACAATCAACGGCGAGGCAATTGAAGCGCAATCCCTCGAAGGTTCGCTGGCGGGCGCTCGGGTGAGCGGAAATCTACGATTTGCCGCTGCCCCCGGCGCGTTGCGGCGCGCACTGACCGGCGCGCTCAATGTTGACCGCATGTCGCTCGACGCTGTCACCGCGCTGGCGCTCGGCCCGCCGCCGGCCAACGTGAAGGGCGGCCCGCTCTGGTCTGATCGGCCGTTCACATCCGGCCTCAACGACCCGCCGCCGACAAGCATCCAGCTGCGCGCAAACGAGATGAACCTACGCGGGCTGGATGGTCGCGCCTTTGCGGCGCGTCTCGCCCTGGCCAACGGCGCAGTTACGCTGGACGACATGTCGTTGCGCATCGGCCAAACGAACGTCGCCGGACAGATCGCGCTGCGTCGTGACAAAACCGATGCCTCACTCGCCGCCGCGCTCGACGTGACGACGCCGGTCTCCCTGCCAGACCAATTGCAGGCCAACGTCACGGCGCGCATGGAGCTTGCCGCGACCGGGAGAAGCGAACGTGGACTCATCGCAACGCTGGCCGGCGCCGGGCGCGCGCGCCTTGCTGATGTCTCCATCGCACGCGCCGCGCCGGGCGCGATCAATTCGATTGTGGCGCTGGCGGAGAAAGACGCGATACCGCCTGATGAACGCAGCATATCCGCTGCGCTGCAGAAGGCCTTCGACGCTGCGCCGGTTCGCGTCGGCGCGTTCAACCTCGATCTGCTCGCCGCAAATGGCGTCATACGCGTGCAGCCTACAAAGATAGATCTGCAAAGCGCCGACGCGACGTTCTCGGCCGCGCTGGACCTGCGCACGCTCACAATTGATCAGGCGCTTGAAATTGTCTCGCGCGCAACGCCGCCCAAATGGACCGACCCGAACCCGCGCGTGCGCATCGTATGGACGGGTCCATTGCAGAAGCCAGCGCGCGCCATTGACGCCGCGCAATTGGTGAACGGCCTTTCAGCCCGCGCGATTCAGCGCGAAAGCGCGCGCATCGAGGCGCTGGACGCAGACATTCGCGAGCGCGCGATGTTCAACCGGCGCCTGCGCGGGGACGAATGGCGCCGCCAGCGCGAGGTTGAAATCCGCGCGTTCGTCATTGAGCAGGAAAGACAAGAGAAGCTGCGGATCGAAGCAGAGCGCCGCGCCGAAGCGGAGCGCATCGCGCGCGAAAAGCAGGAACAACTGAAGCTCGAAGCAGAGCGGCGCGAGCGCGAACGACTTGAGAAACTGCGACAAGACGCGGAGCGGCGAGCGCTGGAAAAACAAAAACTGCAGGATTTGCTGAGTGCGCCGCCGCTAGCGCCGCTTCAACTGCCGGGCGCTGTCGCGCCGCAATAACTAGTGAATCTGATCATCTGGACCTGGCGTCGCGCGCGTCCTGTTCGGGATCACGACCGGCGCCCTCCGTTTTATAATAGAGTTCACGCAAATCGGGCAGCGGATCTGTCTTCATGTTCGGCGGAATGCCGACGGTGTAGGTTTGATGCGCCAGCACCAGCCAGCGTCCATCATCCTGCTTTTCGAAAACAAAGGTGGCGTCCCCTGCGTTCTCAAAAGTCTGCTGCGCCGCATAAGCGTAAAAATAGCCCCGCTCCCAAACGCTTGCGCGCGCAAAGCGCGGATCGATTTTCAGCCGCGTGACCTGCGTTTCGAATTTGAGCGCGCGATAAGCGAGCGAATTGTAAATGCGCTTCCCCAGCGCGGCTGATTTTGTTTTTGGATAATAAAAACCACCGCTTGGATTGATGGCGCCGGGCGCAAGCAGCGCGTATGTTCGTCCTGTGGGTCCGGCGCGTTGCTGGACATACCAATCGTCGATGAGAGCGCGAATGGCTGTTTCATCTTCTGGCGTCTGAGCGTTGGCAAATCCGCTCCCGCAAACAAGCAGCCCGACTATCACAACTGCAAGCCATCCGCGCCGTTTCATTTCGAATTTCCCATAGCATCGCCGCCGCATCGGGCGATCATCGGAAATGGATAAGCTCAAACTATGGCGGAGCCCCCTGCGAAGCGCGCCCTTGCTGCAGCACATATACGCGGATGGCGGAGGACAGGTTTGCCCCGTCGCGCTCGGCGTCGATGCGGGCGACAAGCCCTGCAAGAGAAACGCCCTGAGTGGTCGCCATCTCGCGCAACGCGTCCCAAAAGGCGTCTTCCAGCGAAATCGAGGTGCGATGGCCGGCTATGTCGAGCGAATGTTTTCGCATGCGCGTGGGCGCTGATGGCGCTGTCGCCAATTCCTGATCGGGCAAATCCTGATCTGACGAGCCCTGATCGGCCACTTCAATCGCGCTCGTCACGCGGGGGCTCCATCCGGTGGCCCTCTATCCGGCGCTCAGCAAGATCGCGCTCGGCTTTTGCCAGCGACTGTTCCGCCTTGGTGCGGCCGAAGGCGACGCGTTTAGCGTCCGCCTGACCTGCAGCGTCCACGCGGGCGCGGTCTTTACGCGCACGGCGGAGATTGACGAGATCGCCCATTCGCTCAGGGCTTCTTGCGGAAGGAATCGATGGAGACGACCTTCGATGCGTCCGGCCCCGATGTCGGCTCCTGCGCGGCCTCTGATTTGTCAGCCGCCTTGGCGTCCCCTTCTGCGGCCCGCTCCGATGCCGGGCGTTTGCCGCGCTTGATGGGGTCCGGCTTGATCGTGTCGAGGCGCGCGACGGGCTGCGGTAACGGCGTCGGCTCCGTCGATTGTTCTTCCGCGGCAGCGGCGTCCTTGGGCTCGAATTTGAGCATGAAGGGCACCGACGGATCGTGAAAGCCCGACAGCGACGTAAAGGGGACGATCAGCCGTTCGGGAATATTGGAAAACGACAGGCCGACTTCAAACTGCCGGTCACCGACGATCAGATCCCAGAACTGGTGCTGCAGAACGATAGTGATTTCGTCCGGATACCGCGCCTTCATCCGCGCGGACAATTGCACGCCGGGCGCGTGGGTCTTGAACGTGATGAAAAAGTGATGGTCGCCAGGAAGCCCTTCTCGCGCAACTTTCACAAGGAGATCTCGCACCATGCCGCGAAGGGCGTCTTGCACCAGTAGATCGTAGCGGATGGCTTGCGATTGCATGTATGGCCCACACATAAAAGTGGAGGCTTCTGTTGCCAGGCGCCTCCGAGCCCCGCCTGAAAGTGCTACCCCTCAGGACTTAATTCCCGATACTGGCACAGCTTACGCTGCGACAGCCACCGGAGCATAGTTGTCATTGGCAACTACAGTTGTGACCCGATAACGGCGGTATCATGCCGGGCAAAAGAACACCTTTTACACCCCCGTCGATCCTATTTCGCCCCCGCCGCAACCCGCGTCACGCGCGGGCTGTGGTGGAGGCGCCGGGTACCGCCCCCGGGTCCGGATGGCTTATTCTGGAGTCAATTTATCGCCATAGTCCCCTTGCGGGGACAGGATCAATATAGGGCTTCATGCGCCCGGGCGGAAGGGCGACGAGGCCAAAGTGCAAAAAAAGCGTGCGCCCGTGATCAGGGCGTCACGCGATTGAGCCGGACGGCGAGCCGCACAATCGAGGCGACCGAGTCCATCTGCAGTTTTTCCATGATCTGCGCGCGATAGCTTTCCACCGTGCGCCCGGAAATGCCGAGCTTGTTGGCGATCACCTGGCTCGTCATGCCTTGCGCCACGAGATCAAATACCTCCATCTCGCGCGGCGTCAGGCGGTCAAAACGCTGCTCCGCCTCACGCGCCGCCTGCGTCGCGGCCTGCCGCTCAAACTTGCCAGCGATGGCGCGATTGATGGCGGCGACCAGTTTGACGTCGTCGACCGGTTTCTCGATGAAATCCTGCGCGCCGGCCTTCAGGCCAGCCACCGCCATGGGCACATCTGCGTGGCCGGAGATGAGGATAATCGGCACATCCAGCTTGCGTTTCTGCACCTCACGCACGAGCTCGATGCCATCCATCATCGGCATCCGCACGTCCGAAATAACACAACCCGCGTCGCCGGAGGTTGCCGCGTTCAGATAGGCCAGAGCGCTTTCGTAGAGATCGACCGTGTATCCATAGACGCCGAGCATGGCGCCCAGCGCGGTGCGCACGGTTTCCTGATCGTCAATTACCGCAATCCTAGGGCTGCCCACTGTCTATCCCCTCCATTGCATTCCCTTCGCCCGCCGAAGCGGATGGGAGCCAAAACTTGAACTCAGTTAAACCCGGCGCCGCGCTTTCCAGCCAAAGACGACCCTCGTGCGCCGCCACGATGTCCCAGCTGATGGCGAGCCCCAACCCAAGCCCCGAGGGTTTGGTGGTCGCCAGCGGCTCGAACACTTTGACCGCAAAGTCCGGGTCGACGCCGGGACCATTGTCGCGCACAGCGAATTCCACCTGGCCCCTTCCTGCCGGACGGATCGATATGGCGACGACCCCGTCGTCTTGACCTGAACTAGAGATGGCGTCGATGGCGTTCCGTATCAAGTTCACCAGCACCTGCTGAATTTGAACCCGGTCGCAATAAATTGGGTCCACCGCCTCGGGCTCGCTCACCAGACGAATACGGCTCTGCGCGGCAAGCGGGCGCACGAGCAACAGGGCGTCGCTGAGAATGTCGGATGGGTGGACGAAACTGCGGCCCGCGTCACCCCGCCGAATGAACTCCCTCATACCTTTGAGGATCGCGGCCGCGCCATCGATTTGCTCGATGCTGCGACCAACATAATCGCGCACCCGCGCAAGATCGGGCCCTTCCTGTTCCGAGAGCACTTGAGCCGTGCGGGCATACGCGCGGGCGGCAGTCATCGGCTGATTGATTTCGTGCGCCAGCGCCGAGGCGAGCCCCGTGACGGACTGAAAGCGATCGGCGCGCGCAGCCTCGGATTCTTTTTCCTTCAACCGGGCCCGCGCAGCCCGTGCGTCGCGGCTTGCGGCGTCGCGCTCGCTGGACACGGCGCCTGCAAGCAGCCCCGTCCCCGCGAGCACGCCCATCAGCGTCTGATATTGCGCATACGCGCCAGAGCCATAGCCCAGATAATCCAGCCCCCCGACCAACGTCATCTGCGTCGCGGCAAGCGTAATGCAGACGCCATCCAGTCCGTTACGCAGCGCGACGAAGACGACCGGCACAAACAAAACATAGAAGAATTCGCTCGTGTATTGCGCCGGGTCTTGCAGCATGACCCAGATCACCCCGCCTGCTGCGGCTGAGGCGGCGGCGACGCCAACGATAAAGGAAGACGTGGCCATATCGGCGCGGACCCGCGCCTGCCCGGCGCGAAGCACCAGCGGCGCAATGACGGCGACGCCGATCATGTCCCCGACAAGAAGCGGCATCGTGACCCGCGCTTCCTGTCCCACCGGCAGGAAGCCCACGCCGGTGAGCAGCAACGTGATGAAAACCCCGGCCAGCAAAGCGCCGCCCAGCGCGGCGCTCAGCAAAAGCGCGACGTCGTGCACGCGCTCCGTGCGCGGGTCGAGGCCCATAGCCCGCGCGAACCGCGCAACCATCGCATAGACAACGGCGATGATGCCCGCCACGAAAAGTGTGGTCGTCCACCCTGGAAGCGCGTCGGCGAAAAAAGTCTCTGTGAAAAACGCGCCCGCAAACAGTGCGAGCGCAGCAACGCCATCCCCGCGGATCATCGCGGCGAACAATACGCCGAGGCCGGGACTCCATGCGGTGATCGGCATGCCGCCAGGCGCCCGAAGGTCGCTCAACCACTCCAGCGTAACGTAAAGTGCGACATAGATGATGAAGCGCGCAGGCGCCCACGTGAACGCGGACCCGGGGAGCAACCTGAGCACCATGCCCATTACCGCCCCGCTGGAGTGCGGACGCGCATATTCACTTTGCGGTGCTCTCATCGTTTGTCAGCGCCATTGCGCCATCGCGCGCCTTTGAGCCCCGCCGACGCGTCGACGTCGAGCCCTGTTCTCACGAAACGGCCTCGGTCCCGCAGCCCGCTAGCCACGCGCCAATCATGCCATGGGCGCCTGCGTGTCGCCGATCGTCACGCGCTTCATCAGCCGCCGCTCGGTCGTCGCAAAATCCGTTCGCGCATGGCTTGTGCAGCGATTATCCCAGATGAGAATATCGCCGACGCGCCACTCATGGCTGTAGATGTTGCCACGATCCTCGATGAGATCGCACAATTCATCGATGAGCGCGCGGCTCTGATCTTCTGGAAGACCTTCGATGCGATCCGTCATCAGACGGCAGAGCGCGAGCGCACGCTTGTTGTTTTCCGGAATGCGGCGCACCAGCGGGTGCGTGTAATGAGGCCGCTCGGGTGAATCGACGCGGTTTTCCTTGAGCGTCTCGCCATACTGGAACGAATGCGTCGCCGTCAGGCCCTCAAGTTGCTTCTTCTTGGCGTCGGGAAGCGATTCGTAAGCGCGCACGTTGTTCGAGAACATGGTATCGCCGCCCGCCGCAGGAATTTCGACAGCATGCAGCGCTGCACCCTTGCAGGGAGTCTGACGATAAATCTGGTCGATGTGGAACGCCATCTCGCCATCCGGCAATTGACCGACCGGCTTGCCGTCTTCGCGGATATTGGAAATGACCATGATGTCGTCGCGGCCCGTGAGAGGCGACACAACCCGCGCCTTCACGATGGGACCAAACGATTTGCCGAGTTCGACGAGATCAGCATCGGCAGACGGCTGGTTGCGGATGACCAGAAGGTGATGATCAAGCAGGGCCTGATGCAGCGCCTTCTGCGCTTCCGGCGTGATGTCGCGGACGTCGAGACCGACAATTTCCGCTCCGAGCGGCGCATCGAGCGGCTTAACGGACAATGCCATTTCTCTCCCCATGTTCAGGTTGTGCACTCCGACCGCACCCTACAGAGAGCGAGCCCTCGCGCCAAGAGCGTTTGGGCCAGAGCGTTTGGGCCAGAGCGTTTGGGCCAGAGGCTGCAAATTGCGATAGCGCAATGTTGGGGCCCAAGATGTTGCGCTCGCCCGCCAGATGGCCGATATGTGCGCGAAAGCGGCGCAGGCCGATGGCGGAGGGAAACAATCATGCGTGTCGTGGGATTGACGGGAATGGCGCTCGTGGCCGGAATTGGCGGCGCACAGGCTCAGGACGTGGCCTCCTTCTACAAGGGCCGGCAGATTGCCATCATCGTCGGCTCGTCGGCGGGCGGCGGCTACGATCTCTACGGCCGGCTTCTGTCGCGGCATATGGGCAAACATCTGCCCGGCAATCCAATTCTGATCGTGTCCAACATGCCCGGCGCTGGCGGCAATGTCGCCGCGGCCCACATCGCCAACGTCGCGGCCAAGGACGGCACGGCGATCGGGGCGATCTTCATGGGCACGGTTGTTGAGCCCCTGTTTACGACCACCAAACGCGCCACCCATCACCCCACCAAATTCCACTACATCGGCAGCGCGAACACCGATTATTACGTCTGCCTGGTGCGCGGCGACGCGCAGGTCAAAAAGTTTGAAGACCTCACTGACACCGAACTGGTGGTGGGCGGGAGCGCCGGCGGCGCCTCGACGCGCGACTTCCCGCTCATGCTGCGCAATGTGCTGGGGGCCAAGTTCAAGATCGTCGCAGGCTACCCCGGCACGCGCGAGATTAATCTCGCCATCCAGCGCGATGAAGTGCAGGGCGGCTGCGGACAGACATGGTCCAGCGTGACAAGCCTGTACAAGCAGGAATTCGCCGAAGGGCGCATCAAGCCCCTCGTGCAGGAAGACGCAAAAGGATCGCCGGAACTCAACAAGATGGGCGTGCCGCTCGCGCGCAGTTTCGCCAAGACGGAAGAGCAGCGCCAGATCCTCGATCTTTACTACAGCCAAACGGCGTTCAGCCGCCCCTATGTGGTGGCGATGGAAACGCCGGCCGACCGCGTGGCCGCACTGCGCGCCGCCTTCATGGCCGCAATGAAAGACCCGGCCCTCGTCGCCGAGGCGGACAAGATGCAGGTCGACGCCGACCCAGTTTCCGGTGAGGAACTGCAAAAGAAAGTCGAGCAGATTTTTGCAACTCCGGCCGACATCGTCGAGAAGACCCGCAAGGCCGTCAGCGACTGACTTGATCTAAACCCAAGGCGGCGGACTGCGCCGCCTTGCGAAGATCTTGCACGAAGGCTGCGTAAGCGGCTTCGCGCTCGTCGCCCGAACGCAGGATCGACGACGGGTGGATGGTGACGAACACCTCACCTGCCCGCTGCGAAGCCACCCGCGTGCCGCGCATTTTCAGAAGGCCGCCGCGCACCGCTCCGCGCGCAGAGCGCGTTATGGCCAGCAGCAATCATGGCGGTGAATTTCGCGTCAGCGGCTTTCTTCATTTTGCCGAGAATGATCTGCGCGCGGCTTGGTTCCGGCGTGGGCTGCGCAACCCTATCCAGATTCACAGCCCGCGCCTGCGTCGAGGCCGTCAATGCACAAACATTCCCAATGGACATTTAGTGGGGCCGTTCAGTACACGACACTTTTACAATACGATACCGACAATGTGACTGTTCAGTCGTCATTAAAAATGCGCACGCTTGGCCCTATCTTGCAGGGAGAACGATGATGATTAGTTCTTTGGGCCGACACCTTGGCTTGGGTTTGTTTGCGCTTGTAGCTGGACCCCTCCTGAACGGACTTGCGTCACCGTCTGCGCAGGCCCAGACTGAGCAGGCTCAGTTGAAGGCTGGCTCGGGTTGGGTCGTGACGCACACGCCACACAGCTTTCCCGTTCTCGTCCAAAGGCTCGAGGATGCGGTCAAGACGAACAAGATGGGTCTGGTCAATACAGCCAGCGCATCTGACGGAGCCAAGGCGCAAAGTATCACGATTCCCGGCAACCGAGTGGTCGGGGTCTTTCGCAACGACTATGCACGTCGGATGTTGGCTGCCAGCCTGCCTGCAGGGATAGAGGCGCCTATCCGCATCTACCTTACGCAGAATGCTGACGGCACTGCGACCCTGTCCTACCGCACACCAACGAGCGTCTTCACACCCTATCTGGCGGAGGCCGCTTCGGACTTGAAAGCGTTGGCGCAGGAACTCGATGCGATTTTCGCCAAAATCAGCGCCGACACTGTTGCGCGCTGATGCAAACTGACGGGACGCCGTCCACCGCTGCTGTTGTTTCACGCGGCGCCGTGCAAGGCCCCATTCTACTGGCGGCAGTCTTTGGCCTGCTTCTGCTGGCGTTCGTGGCAGTACAAGAGGCTGGTCTGCGGCAGGGTGTTCTAGCCGTGATCGGTTTTGGCGCGGGAGTTTCGCTTTATCACGCCTCTTTCGGCTTCACCTCAGCCTGGCGGCGCTTTCTGGCAGAGGGCCGGAGCGTTGGCATCCGTGCGCAGATCCTGATGCTCGGCGCAACGATGATTGTTTTCTATCCGATGCTTGGAAGCGGTAGCTTTTTGGGACAGTCGCTTGTCGGTTTCATCAACCCTTTTGGCCTGGCGCTGGCGCTCGGCGCCTTCGTGTTCGGCATCGGCATGCAGCTGGGCGGCGGTTGTGGATCCGGAACACTCTACACCGCAGGCAGCGGCAGCACACGCATGCTGTTGACATTGGCAGCTTTCATCGCCGGATCTTTCTTGGCAACTGCCGATCCGCTGGGCTGGAGCAGCTGGCCAGCCTTCGAAGGGATATCGATTGTGGAGCGATGGGGCGTGCCGATGGCGCTGCTCGTGTCACTGGCTTTCCTGTGGGGCATCTACTGATTTCTGATGCGCGCTGAAAGCGGGCGACATGGCGATCTTCAGCCACTCCGGGACAATCAGCCTCAGAGCTTTCTCTCCGGACCATGGAATTTGCTGGCAGGCGCATTGGCCCTGGCTGTCATCAACATTGCGATCCTCCTGGTCGCAGGCAGGCCATGGGGAATTACTGCTGCGTTCGCCTTATGGGGCGCCAAACTCTCAATGCTTTTCGGCGTCGACGTCGCGGCATGGTCCTATTGGCGCGGCGATCCATCTCTCCAGAACAGCCTATTTGATGATGTAACCTCTGTTACTAATTTTGGGCTCATGCTTGGAGCCCTGGCTGCAGCTGCTCTTGCTGGCAAATACGCGCCACAACACCGCCTGCCATGGCGCTCCCTCATGGCCGCAATTCTGGGTGGATTGATCATGGGGTTTGGCGCGAGGCTCGCAACTGGCTGCAATATCGGCGCATTCTTCTCAGGCACAGCCTCCGGCAGCCTGCATGGTCTAGTATGGCTTATGTTTGCCATTCCAGGCAACATGATCGGGGCACGTCTGCGCCCATCATTTGGTCTGTGACAGAGGAACAACCAAGCGCGCGCATCCGTTCAGCCGTTCAAAGGTTACAGCATGATTGATCGCCACAGATTTTTAGCCGCTATTCCTGCCGTTGCTCTCCCCTTACACATTGCAGTTGCAGGCCCAAACGACAGACTTCCGGATGGCGAGGTCACGTCATCGGGCGCGCTGCGCGCCTGGCTCGTCGGGCCAACGACGCGCTATACCCATGCTGTTCTGGGCGACAATATCGAAGCGGAAGGCTTTGTCGTCGAGACCGGTGGTCGCCAGCTTCAATTGCGGCTCGGACCCGAAGCTGTGTTTGAGGACCGGCGCGTTAGACTGATCAAGATGGACAGCTCAAGCATACCACTTGCGCTCGTTGTGAAAGCCTATCAGGAACGAGGCGCTGCCTTGGCGCTCTACCGTCTTGGTCCCGACAAAATCGAGCCCCTCGCCGAAAGCGCTCCGATTGGTAGGCCAAACCGGTGGCTTAATCCTGTTGGAGCGGCTGACTTTACGGGTTCTGGCGAGATCATGATTGCGGCAGTGGTCACACCCCATTTGTCGGGGTCACTGCGCCTTTACAGATTGGCCGGGGGCTCTCTCAGGGAGGTCGCACGCATCGACGGTTACACCAACCACATCATCGGCAGCCGCGACCTCGATCTCGCACAGATCGTTACCACCAGAGAGGGCAAACCTGTCATTGTGATACCGACAATCGACAGATTCTCAATCGCAACGGTTTCGTTTTTCGGCAGTCAGGCAAAGATCGTATCACGGACGCCAACGTCAAGTCGCATCCTGACCATGTCAGCGGCAGGCAACGGAACGATCACTTTGAATTTCGAAAACGGCTTGGCGCAAGCCGTCAGCATGATATGAAAAGTGCATCGAACAGTCCTGGAACGAGCGCTACAAGACTTGACGTTCTGAGAGTCGCGTTTCGTTGAGCCCGAAGATGCGCACGAGGCGTCATACTTTGCCGCGTCAACGAGAATAGCCAAGCGGGACTGGATATCGGCCTCAGCCATGCGTGAAAAGTATTGTTCACGAAATGTTCTATCGCAAAAACAAGCATTCTCAAGCGACAAGGCGCCGCAGCGCGGCCTAATATAATTGTAGCGGCGTCACGAGGCTTCCGCCCCGCAACGCCGAATCAAT
The DNA here is from genome assembly GCA_947498445.1 of Beijerinckiaceae bacterium. Taxonomy (GTDB): domain Bacteria; phylum Pseudomonadota; class Alphaproteobacteria; order Rhizobiales; family Beijerinckiaceae; genus Terripilifer. The sequence goes on along the minus strand of CANMLK010000032.1, from coordinate 9,104 downwards.
CACTACTTAAGGTGCTGGTTCACAAGCTTGGTCATTTCGAACATCGTGACCTGCTTCTTGCCAAAGATCTTCTCGAGCTTCTCATCAGCATTGATGGAGCGACGATCTTTTTCGTCCTGAAGGTTGTTGGCCTTGATGTAATCCCAAACCTTCTTCGTCACTTGCGTACGCGGCAACGGATCAGCGCCAACGATCGGCGCGAGGTCCTTGGAAGGGGTGACAGGCCTCTGGAGCGCCGAGACAGCTTTGCCCTCAGTCGTCGGTTTCGTCGCCATCAATCTCTCCTTCGCCGCCGCTTTGAATTCTGGCCCGCAACGCACTCGGTTACGGTTGGTTCCCACTCCGCCGGGGCAGATTCGGCGCAGATCGTGACGCTGCTATAGCCCTTGAACGCCGCAGAGGCCACCTTTGCCGCAAGACGATTGCGGTTTCATCCACAGGCGCAGGCTTGGCGTTCAACCCGTTTCATCCAGGCTCAGAGCTTGGCCCTTCGAGAAATTATCCGGCCGTTTGCACAAAACTCTCGAGAACAAGCTTTCTGCCCGCCTTGTCGAAATCGACAGTGAGCTTGTTCCCATCGACGCTGGCGACAGTGCCGTTGCCGAATTTGATGTGAAACACCCGCTCGCCGCGCGAATGCGACGAGGTCGCCGAAGACTTGGCGACAAGCTCGCCTTCAATGGTCTGCGGCCCGGCTTTGCGCTCGCTGCTGTAGGAAGAGCCACGCTCGCGGAAGCCGCCAGAGCCGCCACTCTCATTGCCGCGTTTTTGTGCGCGTTGCCAACCGGGCGTGTTGTAGGAGGAGCCGAACGTGTCCATCGTGCTGAATCGCGACGCGGTATAGCCGCCGTAGCTGGCGCTTTGCTGCTCGACAACATCGACATGGGCAGCGGGCAATTCGTCGAGAAAGCGCGACGGGATTGTCGTCTGCCATAGCCCGCGTATACGCCGGTTGGTGGCGAAGAAAATCTTCGCCCGCCGCCGCGCGCGCGTCACGCCAACATAAGCAAGTCGTCGTTCTTCTTCGAGACCAGAGCGGCCCTGCTCATCAAGCGCGCGCTGGTGCGGAAACAGGCCTTCTTCCCAGCCGGGCAAATAGACGGAGTCAAACTCCAGCCCCTTGGCTGCGTGCAACGTCATAATGCTGACGCGTTCTTCGCCATCGTTCTTGTCGGCGTCCATCACGAGCGAGATGTGTTCGAGAAACGCCCCCAGATCGGGATATTCCTCCATGGAGCGAACAAGCTCCTTCAGATTTTCGAGGCGGCCCGCAGCATCCGCCGAACGATCCTTTTGCCACATATCAGTGTAGCCGGATTCCTCCAGAATCAATTCCGCCAGTTCACTATGCGAAGTCGTTTGCATCATCGACGACCAGCGCGAAAAATCATTCATCAGCGCCCGCACGGACTGCCGCTGCTTTGGCTTCAGCTCTTCGGTTTCGACAAGGCGACGCGCTGATTCCATCAGCGGAATTTTCGCCCGTCGCGCATTGTCGTGCATCAGTTGAAGCGCTGCGTCGCCCAGGCCGCGTTTGGGCGTATTGAAAATGCGCTCGAACGCAAGATCATCCGCCGGCTGCGCAACACAGCGCAGATAGGCAAGCGCATCACGAATTTCCGCGCGCTCATAAAAGCGCGGCCCGCCGATAACCCTATACGGCAGGCCCAGCGTAATGAAGCGCTCCTCAAATTCACGCATCTGGAAAGACGCGCGCACGAGAATGGCGATGGAATCAAGACCATCGCCGCGCCGCTGCAATTGCTCGATGTCTTCGCCAACGACGCGGGCCTCTTCTTCGGAGTCCCACACGCCCTGCACGCAAGGCTTTTCGCCATCCTCGCCATCTGTGAACAGCGTCTTGCCAAGGCGCCCTTGGTTGTGCGCGATGAGGTGAGACGCTGCGGCCAGAATGTGGCTGGTGGAGCGGTAATTGCGCTCAAGCCGCACGACCTTCGCGCCGGGAAAATCCTTCTCAAAGCGCAGGATGTTGTCCACATCCGCGCCACGCCACCCGTAGATCGCCTGATCGTCATCGCCAACGCAGCAAATGTTGCGCTGCGGACGATCTGCCGTGGCCTGCGCCAGAAGACGCAGCCAGAGATATTGCACGGTGTTGGTGTCCTGATACTCGTCGACAAGAATATAGCGGAAACGGCGTTGGTATTCGGCGAGCACGTCGGCGTTATCGCGCAACAGCCGCAGGCCTTCGAGCAGAAGATCGCCAAAGTCAGCGGCGTTGAGGGCCTTCAACCGCTCCTGATAGAATTCATAGATGCGCCGCCCTTTGCCATTGGCGAAAGCTTCCGCCTCGCCCGCTGGCACACGCGATGGCTCAAGGCCGCGGTTCTTCCAGCCGTCCATGAGAATCGCGAACTGGCGCGCAGGCCAGCGCTTCTCGTCAATGTTCTCGGCCTGAAGCACCTGTTTGATGAGACGAATCTGATCGTCGGTATCAAGAATGGTGAACGACGATTTCAGCCCAACTAGCTCCGCGTGACGCCGAATGATTTTCGTGCCGATCGAGTGGAACGTGCCAAGCCACGGCATGCCTTCGCCGACCGGGCCCGTCAACGCGCCAATGCGCTCTTTCATCTCGCGCGAGGCTTTGTTGGTGAACGTGACAGCCAGTATTTCATGCGCGCGCGCGCGGCCTGTGGCGATGATGTGCGCGATCCGCGTCGTGAGCACCCGCGTCTTGCCCGTACCCGCGCCGGCAAGCACCAGCACAGGGCCATCGACAGCCTCCACCGCCTCGCGCTGCTCGGGATTGAGCGCATCGAGATAGCGCGGCGCCCCCGCCATTGCGGCCTGCGCGCGCGCAGCCAGCCCGCCGGGACGCGGCATAGGCGGACGGCTCAGGTCAGGCTCGTCAAAATCGAAGGGGCTGGACACGGTTTTCCTGAAATCACGAAGAGGAACGAAAAGCGAATCAATGCGCCCAATGTGGGGCCGTGAGGATCGATTGTCGAACCGGGCCACATTGCAACTGCGCGTCCTGCGCCCCATCATCAGATCATGGCGACAACCTCACAGACCGCACCGTCCGACATTGTATCTTTCTGGCGCGAAGCTGGGCCGGACAAATGGTACAAAAAAGACGACGCCTTCGACGCCGCCATCAGCGTCCGATTTCGATCCGCCCATGAGGCTGCCGCCAGCGGCCTGCTGTGGGATTGGGAGGAGAATGCGGAGGGCGCGCTGGCGCTGCTCATTCTTCTCGATCAGTTCCCGCGCAATCTGTTCCGCGGCTCAGCCCACGCTTTTGCGACCGACGCAGCGGCGCTCAACGTCGCCGGTCGCGCCATCGCGCGGGGCTTTGACACGCAGACCGAGGGCGCGCTGAAGCAGTTTTTCTATCTGCCCATGATGCACGCCGAGTCCCTCGCCGCGCAGGAGCGTTGCCTTGCGGCTTTTGAGCAGCTCGGCGCCGGATTTGAGAACAACGTGAAATACGCCCAGCTGCATCTCGACATCATCGCGCGGTTCGGGCGCTTTCCCCATCGCAATGCCCTGTTCGGGCGCGTCACCGCACGCGAGGAACAGGCGTTCCTTGATGGCGGCGGATTTGCTGGCTGAAGTGGGAAGCTTTTCATGACAACGCCATCCGATCCCCTGCCCGGCCTTGGCGCCTGGGCTGACGAAACAGAGACGCCCCCGCCGCCGCCTGCGCCGAAATCGCGCGATCTGGGGGCTGCGCTTGCGGAAATCGCAGACCATTTCGGCGATCGCTACACGGAAAACGAAAGCACACGCCAGCAGCACGCGCACACGCTGACATGGACGCAGAACGAACCGCCGGACGCGGTCGTTTTTCCGCAAACCACCGAGGAAGTCGCCCAGATCGTGAAAATTTGCGCGGCCCATCGCGTGCCCGTCATTGCGTTTGGAACCGGCACCTCGCTTGAGGGGCACGTCAACGCGCCGATGGGCGGCGTGTGCGTCGACACCTCCCTAATGAAGCGCATAATCGCCATCCACGCCGAAGATCTCGATTGCATCGTGGAGGCGGGCGTCACCCGCAAGGAATTGAATGACGCCTTGCGTCACACGGGCCTTTTCTTCCCCATCGATCCGGGCGCCGACGCATCGCTGGGCGGCATGGCCTCGACGCGCGCATCGGGCACGAACGCCGTGCGCTATGGCACGATGAAGGACAACGTGCTGGCGCTTACCGTCGTCACAGCTTCTGGCGAGATCATGCGCACGGGATCGCGCGCCCGCAAATCGTCCGCCGGCTACGATCTGACGCGTCTCTTTGTGGGCGCCGAAGGCACGCTCGGAATTATTACGCAAATCACATTGCGCCTGCAGGGCTTGCCTGAATCCATCGTCGGCGGCGTCTGCCCCTTCCCCAGCGTCAAGGCGGCCTGCGACGCGACAATCCTCACCATTCAGTCTGGCCTTCCTGTCGCGCGCATCGAGTTGCTGGACGCGCTCGCCGTGCGCTCGGTCAACATCCATTCGAAGCTCGACCTGCCCGAGACGCCGATGCTGCTTGTCGAGTTTCACGGCACGGACGCGAGCGCGCGTGAACAAGCCGAACGCTTTGGCGAGATCGCCGCCGAACTGGGCGGCGGCCCCTTCACCTTCGCGTCAAAACCGGAGAAGCGCACAAAACTCTGGCAGGCGCGGCACGACGCCTATTGGGCCGGCTTCACATTGCGGCCCGGCGCCAAGGGGCTGGCGACCGATATCTGCGTTCCGATTTCGCGGCTCGCTGAATGCGTGACGCAAACGCAAGACGACATGGCCGCGTCCAATCTCATCGGGCCCATCATCGGTCACGTGGGCGACGGAAACTTTCACGTGAACCTGCTGTTCGACATCGAGGACGCCGAGGAAGTCTCTCGCGTAGAGAGCTTTCTTGAGCGCCTTGTCGAGCGTGGCCTGTCCATGGATGGCACCTGCACGGGCGAGCACGGCGTCGGCCAGGCGAAGTTAAAATACATGGCCCTTGAGCATGACGCGCCCGCCCTTGCCGCCATGCGCGCGCTCAAAAGCGCCCTCGATCCTGCGGGCATCATGAATCCTGGAAAGCTGGTGGGCTGACGCCTGACGGCAGCGCGCAAACGTGCTACCACGCCGCCATGCTTGAAGGTCTCCCGCCAAACAACGCCGCTCACATGATGACGCTGCCCTGCCCGGAAGAGCAGGCCCGCGCGCTCGCCGATCTCATTGTCGAGATGTTCGACCCCGCCGAAGTGGCCGCCTCCGCTTTCGAGCGCGAGCCAAACACCAAGGACTGGACGAGCGGCGAATGGCTTGTGGAAGCCTATTTCGGCTCCGAGCCGGATGAAGATTACGTCCGCTCCCTCGTCGCATCGGTGGCGGGCGATGAGGCCGCGAAAGCGGCGGTCTTCTCCTCCATCGACAGCAAAGACTGGATCGCCGCCTCCCTTGAGGGCCTCGCCCCGGTGCGCGCCGGTCGCTTTCTCGTGCATGGCTCGCATGATCGCGCCGCCGTGCGCTCCAACGACATTGGCATCGAAATTGAAGCCGCATTGGCTTTCGGCACCGGCCACCACGGCACGACGCGCGGTTGCCTGACGATGCTGGACTGGCTGCTGAAACGTCGCCGGCCAATGGCGATCCTTGATGTGGGCACTGGCACAGGCGTGCTCGCCATCGGCGCGGCAAAAGCGCTGCGCCAGAAAGTCGCCGCAGGGGACATCGACATCATCGCGGTGGACGCCGCGCGCGCCAACGCTGTGCTGAACGGCGTGGCGCCGTGGGTGTTTCCCGTCACCGCGCCGGGGCTCGAACATCCGGCCCTGCGCAACGGCGGCCCTTACGACCTTATCTTCGCAAACATTCTGGCGAAGCCCCTGCGCGGCCTCGCGCCGTCCATCGCCCGCGCCGCCACCATTGACGCAGACGTGGTGCTCTCCGGCCTTCTCGCCCGCGACGTGCCGGGCGTCCTCTCCGCCTACAAGGCGCAAGGCTTCCAGCTGGCCCGACGCATCGACATTGAAGGCTGGGCGACGCTTCTCGTGCGCAACGGCGGCGCGTCCTCACGGCCCCAGCGCGGGAATTGAACATGTTCGAGAGCGTTTTTCAGTCGTTCACGGAAAGCGCCGACCCGAGCCACGGCAAGGCGCGCGCCGCAGCGCTGCGCAAGGAGCTTGAAAAGCGCGGCCTCACCGGCTTCATCATTCCACGCGCCGATGAACACCAGAACGAATATGTGCCCGCCAACGCCGAACGGCTTGCGTGGCTCACGGGCTTCACCGGATCCGCAGGTCTGGCGATTGTGCTGGCCGATCGCGCCGCCATCTTCGTTGACGGTCGCTACACGCTGCAGGTGTGCGATCAGGTCGATGCCAAAGTTTTCACGCCCATCGACAGCGGCGCCTTGTCGCCCACCGAGTGGCTGGAGAAGAATCTGCGCGCCGACAGCGTACTTGGTTACGATCCCTGGCTGACAACGCCTGCGAGTGTAACGCGCTACGAGAAGGCCGCGCACAAGGTCGGCGCTTCCATTCAGGGTGTGAGCGACAATCCCGTCGACGCCATTTGGACGGATCGTCCCCCGTCCGCGCTTTCGCCGGTGCGCCTGCACCCCAAGAAGTTCGCAGGCGTTGACGCGAAGAAAAAGCTCGCTGAGATCGCGGGCAAACTCGCGGGCTACAATGCGCTTGTCGTCACGAATGCGCACAACGTCGCGTGGGCGTTCAACATACGCGGCGCCGATGTGCCACATACGCCCTTGCCGCTCGCCTTCGCAATGATCCACGCCATTGGGCGTCCGCGGCTTTATGTCGATGGCCGCAAGCTGACGAACGATTTACGCGCCGCGCTCTCCGTGGTCGCCGACGTGGAAGAGCCGTCAAAACTCACCGACGATCTTGCAGCGCTGGGTCGCGAACGTGCGCGTGTGCTGTTCGACGCTGGCTCTGCGCCAGCCAAACTTGTCGATGCGCTTCGTGACGCAGGCGGCGACGCGATTCTTGACGCCGACCCGATTACCCTGATGAAGGCGCGCAAGAACGCCGCAGAAATTCGCGGAACGCGCGCGGCCCATCTGCGCGATGGCGCGGCGGTGACAAACTTTCTGGCGTGGTTTGCTGAAGCCTCGCCCAAAGGCCGCGTCACCGAAATCGACGCCGTCATGGCGCTCGAGACGTTTCGCCGCCAGACGAAAAAGCTCGTCGAAGTGTCTTTCCCCACCATCTCGGGCGCAGGGCCGAACGGCGCCATCGTGCATTATCGCGTGACCGAGCGCACCAATCGCAAGATTGGCAAAGGTTTTTTCCTGCTCGATTCCGGCGCACAGTATGAAGACGGCACCACCGACATCACGCGCACGATTGCTGTCGGCAAACCCAACGCGCAAATGCGCGACCGTTTCACGCGCGTGCTCAAGGGCCACATCGCCATCGCGCGCGCTGTGTTTCCCAAAGGCTCAAGCGGCGCACAACTAGACGCCTTTGCGCGGGCCGCGTTGTGGGAAGCTGGCCTTGATTACGACCACGGCACAGGCCACGGCGTTGGCGCGTTTCTCTCCGTGCATGAAGGGCCGCAGAATATCTCCAAGCGCCCATCCTGCCCGCTCGAGCCGGGCATGATACTTTCCAATGAGCCCGGCTATTATAAAACCGGCGCCTTTGGCGTGCGCATCGAAAACCTCGTCCTCGTTGAAAAGCGCGACATCAATGGCGCCGAACGCGAGATGCACGGCTTTGAGACGCTGACGCTTGCGCCCATCGATCTCAATTGCGTCGAACCGAAGCTTCTTTCGCGCGACGAGATGCTTTGGCTTGATGCTTATCATGCGCGCGTGCGGCGCGAAATTTCGCCGCTCGTATCGCCCGCGACGCGAAAATGGCTTGTGCAGGTGACGAAAGCGCTCTCGCGCGCGGCTAAGTCACAGCATTAGGAACTATAAACAACCCGTCCCGTTGTTGCCCCACTGGGGAACTACAGGGAGACTTGCGATGTCGCGCGCGCGAGCAAAACTGCTTTGCACCACATTACTCGTCACCGGACTCGTTGCCGGATTTGCGCCGCTTGCGCCTACGCTCATGATTGCCCCCGCTTACGCGCAGCAGCGCGTTGAGGTTCGCGAGGAGTTTCGCGTTGTGCTTGAGCCGCAAGGACGTTTTGAAAACCACCCACGCTTGGGCGAAGTGTGGCGCCCCGCCCGCGTCGCGTGTGACTGGCAGCCTTAACTGTTGGCCGCTGGGTCTATACCGATGATCTGGGCTGGTACTGGAACTCGGACCAGACCGAAGCCGATTGGGGCTGGGTCGCCTTCCACTACGGTCGCTGGGTTAATGACCAGCAGATGGGATGGATCTGGATTGCCGGCAACGAATGGGGCCCGGCCTGGGTGAACTGGCGTCGTGGCGAAGGCCCCGCTGTCGCAGCGCGTGGCGCACGCCCCAGCGATGCCGACGCACGTTATATCGGCTGGGCGCCGCTCGCTCCCGATGATTATGAGACCGACTACACGGCGAACCCGGACGTGTGGATTTTCGTGCGGGCCCGCGATCTCGTGGCGCCGCGCGTCAACACCGTCATTATTCGCGAACGCCGCCCGGAATTTCTCCAGCGCACAGTCATCGTCAATCGCACGGTCGTGGTGCGTGACCGTGGCGTGAACGTAAATCCGGGCATTCCGCCAGCATACGTGGCCGCATTCGTGGGCCGTCCGATTGTCAGCTACGACGTGCGCCCAAGGGTTATCGCGGGCACAACGCGTGTGAACAACGCGATCGAGTTCCGCACGCAAGACCTGCGTGACACGCGTCGTATGCAGCGCGATCGGGCCGTGATTCGTGAAACCCGTACCCGCATTGAAGCTGAACGCGAGATCCCGGCGCCGCGCGCGCTGGAGACGAACGAGCGCGGAGGACGACTCGGCGAGCGTCCGCCCCGCGCCGCACAGGCGCCGGGCGATCAGCGTCAAGGTGGTGCGAGACAGGGTGATCAACTTCAGGATCGTACAACCGGTGAACGCTCGCCAGACCAACGCGGGCCCGGTCAACGCGGCGCGGATCAACAGCGCGATCCGACTGCGCCCGATCGTGCTCCGGCTGCCCGTGCTCAGGAGCCCGCCGCGCCCCGCGGTGGACGTGACGGCGCGACCGGCGCAACGCCCA
>CANMLK010000031.1 GCA_947498445.1 Beijerinckiaceae bacterium | reverse complement strand
GAGATTCAGGTCGATGCGGACATGCCAGGCGCCAAACGCGGCCCCCGCCAGGCCATCCGGGAGCCGACAGGCGCTTGCAACGCCCCCGAACCAGCAAAAACGCGCAGCGGGTCCAAGTCTTTGAATCCAGTCCGACAGGCTGCTAGGCTGCGTTATCCTTGCCGAAGGCGCCCATCGCCGCCTCGACATCCATCCACATGACCTCGAAGATATGACCATCGAGATCCTCGAAACTGCGGCCATACATGAAGCCGTAGTCCTGCTTGGGTCCGGGATCGGCCTTGCCGCCAGCGGCGGTAGCTTTCGCGACCGTGTCGTCGACCTCCGCGCTGCTGTCGCAGGACAGGCAAAGGAGCACCTGGGCGGTGCGGCGCGCGTCGGCGATTTCTTTCGTCGTGAACTGGGCAAACTTCTCGTGGCTGAGAGCCATGATGAAGATGGTGTCCGAGATGACGAGGCAGGAACCTGTCTCGTCCGAAAAGCGCTCGTCCTTGGTCGCGCCAAGCGCGATGTAAAAATCAGTGGACTTCTGGACGTCCTTCACCGGAAGGTTCACGAAAATCATTCTTGGCATACCCTGTCCTTTCCTTTCCTTTCCTCAGTTTGACCAGCTTGTCTCATATGGTTATCTTTTACAACTATGTCATTAGATAAAATAACAGATATGATCGAGCCTGCCCACAAGCGCAGCTACGCGGATGCGTGCGCCGCAGCGCACGCGCTCGATCTCGTGGGGGAACGATGGGCGCTGCTTGTGATGCGGGAACTCATGCTCGGCCCCAAGCGATTCAGCGACCTGCGCGCCACCTTGCCGGGCATCAGCGCCAACGTGCTGACGCAGCGGCTTGAGGGGCTGGAAGCTGCGAGCATCGTGGTGCGACGCGAACTGCCGCCCCCTGCCGCCGCCCGCGTTTATGAACTGACGGAATGGGGCTACGAGGCCGAACCCATTTTCCAGGCGCTGGGCCGCTGGGCCGCGCGCTCCCCCACCCACGACCCGACGCTCGCCTTCAGCACCAATTCGCTCATCATGTCTCTGCGCACGATGTTCAGCGCAGCCAAGGCGGACAGCTTTTCAGCGCGCATTGGATTGCGCATCGGGTTTGAGTCATTTCAGGCAGTCGTCCTCAATGGCGAGATGACCATCACTCCCTCCGCCGATGCTGGCGACGACGCTGTTCTGCAAGGCGATGCGCGATCCATCGCCGCTGTCATTTATGGCGGCGTACCGCTCGAGGCGCTTGAAGCGGCAGGGGCGCTGAAGGCGAGCGGCGACCGCTCAATTCTGGCGCGATTCTTCAGCCTTTTCCCCTTACCGCCAAAGGCCTCCGCACACGGCGCTACGCCTTGAGTAAGCCGCACTAAACATAAGGGCCGCTCAAGAGCGCGTGACGAGTCGACCTGGCTGATACCAGACAGGTTTGCGCTTCTCCTTGAAAGCGGCGACGCCTTCCTTGGCTTCGTCCGAACGATCGAGCCCGCGCTTTTCGTCTTCTTTCGGTGCGGGCGCGCCCGACACAATGTGCGCGATGCGGCGCTTGAATTCGGCGGTGGCCTTGGGCGCTCCATGGAGGAAGCCGTCAATCAGTCGCGCAACGCGGGAGTCCGTATCGCCTGCGGAATACGCTTCGTGCGCCACCCCCATGTGAAAGGCCTCAGCTGCGGTGAACCGCTCGCCCGACAGCCCGTAGCGCCGAAACGCCCGCGCGCCCATGGAGCGCATGAAATACGTGGAAAGCTCGCGCGATGGCACGATGCCGATGCGCAACTCCGGCACGGAAAAGAATGCATTCTCCTCGGCCATCAGCACATCGCAGCAAACGGCCATGGCGAGCCCGCCGCCGATGCATCCGCCCTGCACGACGCCAATCGTGGGCTTTGGAAAAGTATCGAGCGCCTCCAGCATCTGGCCAAGCGTGATCCCACCGCCTTCACCGCGCGCGCCGCCAATGTCCGCGCCTGTGCAAAAATGCTTGCCCTCACCGCGCAACACGAGCACGCGCACGCTGTCGTTCAGCGAGAGGCCCTTCAGCGCGCCATACAATTCGTCCAGCATTTGCTGGTTGATTGAATTGCCGCGATCAGGCCTGTTGAGCACGATGGTGGCGACTGCGCGCTGGTTTTGTTCAACCCTTATCGTTTCCGTCATGTCGCCCTCTCCTATTTTGCGGTTTTGTCGCGCAGGACGACCAGCGCATCAAGCGCCAACGCGCCGCGTTCGCCGGGTATCGCGACGAGCGGATTGACGTCCACGCTTTCAATGTCTTCAGCAAAATCGGCGGCAAGGCGCGAGACAGCTGAGATCGCCATGGCGACGGCTTCAATGTCGCACGCGGGCGCGCCGCGATAGCCTGCGAGAAGGCGCGCGGCGCCTGTGCGTTCGATCAGGCGCAAGGCCTCATCACTGGTCATTGGCACGGCGCCAAACGCAACGTCTTTTGCGACCTCCAGAAGAACGCCGCCCGAGCCGAACATGACAACGGGCCCCACTTCAGGATCGCGCTGCACGCCAATGACAAGCTCCACGCCGCGGCCGATCTGCTGGGCCACCAGCACGCCCTCAAAAGCGGCGTTTGGCTCTTTGACCGCAAGCGACGCCCTGATCTTTTCAAAGCCCGCACGCACGCCAGCTTCATCGGCGACGCCGACCAGCACGCCGCCGACTTCCGTCTTGTGCTGAACGTCCGGCGATACAAGTTTCATAACAACCGGAAAGCCGATTGCTTTTGCCGCCGCCATCGCGGCGCCAGCGTCGCTTGCGAATGTCTCCATCGGAGCCTTGACGCCATAAGCCGCGAGCAAGGCCTTTGAATCGGCTTCGCCAAGAGTGCGCACGCCTTCACTGGAGAGTGCTGCGCGCGCAAGAAGCCCCGCCGCTTCCAATGGCGCAGAAATCGCTGCGCGCGCGGGCGCATTTTGGGCGCGTACCGTCGAGACATTCCATTCACCCACGCGCCGCAGCGCTTTCAGCGCCTTGTCGACCTCGTGAAGAACGGGCAGCCGCATGAAGCCTTCGCGGAACGTGCGGCTGTAATCGGTGTACATGTAGGACGCCATAGAGACGACCGCGATGGGCTTGGCGTTCGGCGCGCCAGCCATATCGTTCACGACGCGCAGGTTTGCGGCCTTGTCATTCACGCCGTCAGCGGTTGGCAATTCCTCCTGCACGACGATCTGGTCGATGTTGGAATCGTCCTGCATGATCTCGATACACTTGAAATAGGCTTCCTTGCTCGACAGCGCCGCAAAGCCTGCATCAAGCGGATTGCCCATCGACGTGCCGATGCCGAGCACTTCGCGCAGGCGCTCAATCGTTGCGTCCTGCAAGGGCGGAAACGAGACATGATTTCGTTCGGCGGCTTCGAGCAGCAATCCCTTGAGACCACCGGAGAATGTGATGGCGCCGATGCGTGCGCCGTTGGGGCGCTTGCCGTGCGTCAACGCTTCCACGACCTCGGTCATGTCGTCGATAGTGTCGACACGAATGACGCCAATGGCCTCGGCCACCGCATCAAAGCATTGCAGCGATCCGGCGAGCGAGCCGGTGTGCGCCAGCGCCGCCGTGCGACTGGCTTCCGAGCCGCCGATTTTCATTGCGACTACGGGCTTGCCGGCGCGGCGCGCGGCGATGCAGGCGGCGCGAAAACGCTCCGGTTCGCGGATAGCCTCAATAAAACAGGCGATGACGGAGGTGTCAGGGTCTTGTGTGAAATACTCAATGTAATCGGCGGCGTTGAGCCCGGCTTCGTTGCCCACGGTCAGTGCGAAGCCGGGCTGAATGCCGCGATTTGTCAATGAACGATAGATCGCGGTGACAATCCCGCCGCTTTGCCCGAAGATGGCGACGGGGCCGCGCTTCAATGCGCCAATGCGCCTGTCGGTCAGCGTCATGAAATTTGAGGGTGCGGCCAGATTGCCGAGGCAATTGGGGCCCGACACGGCCATCTGCGCTTCCTCGATGGCTGCGGCAAGCTCTGCGCCGAGCTTGCGGCCTTCCTCGTCGCCGCCTTCGCCAAAGCCGCTAGAGAAAATCGTTGCGCTGCGTGCGCCCGCCTTGCCGGCGGCGCGGATTGTATCGATCACCGCGCGACCCGGTACAAGGACGACAACGTGGTCAGGCGCTTCGGGCAACGAGGCCAGATCCTTGTAGCAGGCCTCCCCGCCCCACACCGTTTCGCTGCGCGGGTTGACCGGATAGATCGGACCTTTGAAGCCCGTGCGCTTGAGGGAATTGTTGACGGTGATCGACCAGCTTCCCGCCCTGTCGCTCGCGCCGACAATTGCGACATTGCGCGGCGCCAGCAAGGCGGCGACGCCGTTTGCGCCCTTATGTTTCTGTGTCATTCCCTATCCGTCTCCTGCCTACCAGCTTTCACCGAAACATCGTCTTGAAAATACCGTTCCACTTTTCCAGATCGCGGGTGATGATTTCGGGATCAATCACGTTGGCCGTATATTTCCCGCTCGTTGGCGAAAGCTCCGGCCATGGCGCTGGCACATCCGGGTGCGTCGGGAAGTAGCCGGACTTCTGATATATCGCCTGTCCTTCCTTCGAGATCAGGAATTCGACCAGAAGTTCCGCCGCAGCCTGTCGTGGGCTGCCCCGAATGAGCGCCACCTGACTGACGGTGACAGCCGAAGGCGATAGCGGCACCCATTGCGACGGCGCGCCCACGGCGGCGCTCAGCACCGCGTGGTGATTGAAGACCTGCAACGCCATTGGATATTCGCCGGCAATGACCTGATTGAGAATGGCGCGCGCGCTCGTCTGCACCGAGGTGATGTTTTGCCCTGAGAGCTTGCGCAGATAATCCATGCCCTTGTCTTCGCCCATGCCCAAGAGCACGTTAGCGATGAAGCCCGGCGCGCCCGACATATCGTTGGGCTTCCACACCATTCGCCCACGCCATTTGGGATCGAGCAGGTCTTCATAGGTCTTCGGGATGTCCTGCGGCTTCACCATCGTCGTGTTGACGGCTGGCGTCATGACAAAATAGTTCGGCGCGACCCAATAGCCCTTGGGATCGCGGAAATGCGCCGGGATGAGTGAGACGCCCTCAGACACGTAACGCCGCGCCGCGCCAATCTCGACGAGTGAATGCATGCCTGTCGTGACCGATACGACGTCGCCCACGGGCCGCCCCGCGCGAATTTCGTTGAGCGCTTTCAGCAGATTGTCCTGGCTGTCGCCGCGAGCATAATCGAGCTTCACGCCGTATTTCGCTTCGAACGCCTCTGAAAGCGGGCGCACGATCTGGTTGACGATCAGGTCGGTGTACCAGGTGACGCGGCCGTCCTTTTTCGCGCGAGCGATCAGTTCAGCTGACGGTTCGGCGCGCAGGGGTGATTGCGAGCAGAGCGCAATGACGAAAAGACTAAGCACGGCTCCAGTAAGCTTATGCATGCCAGCCTCCCTGATTGCTGGGGCCATCGGGCCGCCCGCGATTCGTCGTCAAGCGCGTTGCAGACCGCCGCCGCGCCGCGCGACCAGATAAAAAACAACAGCAATGCACGTCATCGACAGGCTCCACATGAGCCCAAGTGCGGCCAGCTCAGGCCCCTGGCCGTTACCCCACAGATCGAACATGGCGACCGCCATGGTCTGCGAGCTTGGCCCCGATAACAAAACAGGGAGCGAAAGCGCGCGCGTCGCAAGCAGGAAAATGAACAGCCAACCAGCGATGAGCGAAGGCGCCAGCAGCGGAAACACGATCCGGCGAAAGCCGGTCAACGGCGTCGCGCCTGAGGCCGCCGCGGCTTCCTCAAGTTCACGATGAAGCTGGATCATGCCTGCGTAGCTGTAGCGAACGCCATAGGGCAGATAATTGATGACAAGCGCCCAGACGATGATCCAGACCGTTCCGTAAATTCCAACCGGGACCTGCAGGAAGAATTGCATCACGCCCACGCCCAGCACGATGCCCGGAAACACCAGCGGCGCTGTGCCAAGGTTATCAAGCACGCGCGCGCCGGGCGCCTTGCGCACGGTCAACCACGCGCTGACCGCCGTGAGAAGCATGACAACGCTGGCTGAGACGAACCCGATCAGCAGCGTGTTGACGACAAGGGAAATGTAGCGCGGCGAATTCAGGATCGCGCGGTAATTGTCGAGCGTAAGGAGCGGAAACGCCTGCGAGCGGAACGTCTGGTAGAACGGCAGCAGCGACGCCCAGACAAGAATGAACGCAGGCAAGACGATCAGCAGAAAGAAGTAGAACGCCAGCGCGAAACCTGCGAGCGGCCGCCATGCGCCAAGGTCAATCTGGTTCGGTCGGAAACTCTTTCCCGTGACAGTGGCGAACTTCTCGGCGTTGCGCGTCAGGCGGCCGTACCAGAACAGCAATGCGCCGACGATGAAAAGCAGAATGAGCGACAGCGCGCTGGCGGACCCGATATCGGGCGGCATCGTGCGATGCATCATCTCATAGATGTCGGTCGTCAGCACATGGACGCGGCCCGGCAAGCCCACAAGCGCAGGGACTTCGAAAGCCTCGATCGTGCGGATGAAAACGAGCATCGACAGCGCAAGAATGGCTGGCATCGACAAGGGCAGCGTGACGCGGCGGATTGTGCCCCATGTTGTAGCGCCCGACATGCGAGCGGCCTCTTCCAGCGCCGGATTGAAATTGCGCAGCGTCGCGCCAAGAAGAAGGAAAACGAGCGGCGACCAGAGCAGCCCCTCGATCAGGATCATCCCGCCCATGCCATAGACGTTGATGATCACGCCAGTTTCGCCGGTCAACTGGCGATACCAGGTGTTGATGGGGCCCGAGCGTGCCAGCAGCAGCAGCCATGCGCTGGTGTAGAGAACGTATGGTGTGCCCAGTGCAACGACGTTGGTGAGGTAAGTGACCGATTTGAGCGGCGCGTTTGTCCGCTCCACAAGCCATGCCGCAAGCCCGCCAATCAGCAACGAGAGAAGCGCGCTGCCGATGGCGAAGACAAACGAATTCCATGTGCTGATCAGGATGCCGCGTTGCGACAAGAGCATGACGAACCGCTCAAGCGTGTAGCGGGTCTGCGCGCCCTCCTCCACGGAGACCGCTCCGACGACGAGGAAGTATAACGGCGGCAAAACGAGCACAGCGAGGATGAGGCCGACGACAGCGGACAGGATCGTCTTTTGCTCTATGCGATGCGCGAACAACGATCCGCGCGCCGTGGCGCGCGGTTCTTGCCCGGCTGATGCGTTTTCAAACGCCATTCTTCTAATCCTTAGCGGAACACGTCCTTGTAGATGGCGCCCCACTTGGGGAGATTGTCGAACACTTGTTCCGGCGTCATGAAGATGGCTGGAAAGGTCTTTTCGCCGGGGCGCAGGGCCGGATCTTTTGGCTGAACGGCTGGATCGACGGGCAGATAGTCAGCGTCGCGATACAGTTTCTGGCCTTCTTCCGACATCAGGAAATCCATGAACAGCTTGCCCGCATTCGGGTTCGGCGCACCAGCTGTCAAGGACAGGCACGAGAACACGCCGAGCGCAGGCTCCATCGCAATCCATTCCACCGGCGCGCCCTTGGCCGCACTGATGACGGCGTGGTTGTTGAACATGTTCAACGCGATTGAATACTCGCCCGCGATGACCTGATCGAGCACCTGACGGGCGGCGACCTGCAGGCCGGTTATTTTCTGGCCTGAAAATTGGCGCAGATACGCCATGCCCTTTTCCTCGCCCATGTGCGCGAGGACGACGCCTACAAAACCTGCTCCACCTGAGGGCGTCACGCTTGAGTTCCACGCCATTTTGCCGCGCCATTTTGGATCAAGCAGATCCTGAAATGTCTTTGGCTGCGTGCCCTTTTCCACAAGCTCCGTGTTGAACGCGGGCGTCAGCACGTACAGATTTGTGGCAACCCAATAGCCGTCCTTATCCTTGAACTGCGCAGGCAGTCGGTCAGCGCTTTGTGGAATGTATTTGGCCACGAGATTATTGTTCTTCAGCGCGGCGGTCGCGCCGGTTCCGTCGAAGACGTCGGCCTGAACGCGGCCAGCCTTGCCTTCGTTCTGGATGCGCAGCGTCACCTCGTTCGAGTCCGCGCGAATGTAATTGACGCGGATTCCGTATTTCTTCTGGAACGCCTCTGCGGCGGGCCGCGCAAACTGGTTCACGATCTGCGTCGTGTACCAGGTGAGCTGGCCTTCCTTCTTGGCGGCGGCGATGAGCGCAGGATCGGCGGCAGCCGCCGGCGCAAGAGACGCAAGCACCGCTGTCAGCGCTATCGCCAGCATGTTGAGCGCAGCTTTCATGTCATTCCCCTCCGTTCGTTTGAACGATTATGCGATTTCGCCCTCAGGCGTTCGCAGACGTATTCCCCCCGGCGCGCAAGCAGGCGCAGCGCCACGTTATATGGCCTCGGGCGTATTGGAAACCTTCTCGCCATCACCACACGCTTATGGACGCCGCAGAATGATCAGCGCGTCCAGCGCGCGACCGCCTGCGGGCAGCACGCGGAACGGATTGATCTCGATGGACTCGATACAGTCGCCGACATCCTGAGCGAGCGCGCCCAGCGCCATCAGCGCAATGATGACCGGCTCGGCGTCCAGCGCAGCCCCGCCGCGAAAGCCCTCAATCAGCTTGTGTGCGCGGGTGCGTGCGATCATGTCCAGCGCCTTGGCGCGGGTCATGGGTGCCGCGGGAGCGAGAATCACCAGGTGATCGGGCTTTTCAGGCAGGGATGCGAAGTCGGGATAGCAAACCTCGCCGCCAATATCGGCGCGGCCGGGGTTCATCGGGAAGAGACGCCCTTCAAAGCCGTACCGATTCAGATTTCGCCACACGCGGGCCGCCCAACTTCCGGGCCGGTCGCTGGCGCCGACCAGCACGACGTTTTGAGGCGCGACGAGCGCGCCCACTCGCTCTTTGGCGGCGGCAAAATCCAGGACGTTTCCTCAATGTTATTCTGCGGCGCGGTTTTTACGCGCCGGGCGCGCAATATCCATTTACCGATTGCAGCGCACAAGGGCCGTCCGCAAAAATCTCGCCGGCACGCGGCGCGCCGCGGGCGCCGTCGCCGCCTCCGTCTCGGTCTCGGTCTCGGTCTCCGTCTTGCGCACGCGCTCCCCTTGTGCGCAAATGCGCGCTAACGAGACGGGAGGAAATCGATGTCGCCAATGGCGGCAAGGCCGTCCGGCCTGCATGGGATATTTCCCATGGGCGTAGATTCCTCCCCGCCTCAACTGATTTGCGATCGGCCTGCGCCAGGGCGTAAGCTCCGCTTGATGGATACCGGGGACGGGAACAGGAACGACGAATGCTCAATGTATCGGGCCTTTGCACTGAATACCGCGGCCAAAACGGCGCCATCGTCCGGGCCGCGCAGGATGTGAGCTTTCACGTCCCCGAGGGTAAGTTCTTCACACTGCTCGGACCTTCAGGCTGCGGCAAGACAACGACGCTGCGCTCCATCGCCGGGCTCGAGAGACCGGTTGCTGGCGAGATTGTCGTCGGCGATCGCACGGTCTATTCGGCGACGCGAAACATCTTCCTGCCGCCCAATGAGCGTAACTTCGGGATGGTGTTTCAGTCCTACGCGATTTGGCCGCATATGAATGTGTTCAAGAACGTCTCCTTCCCGCTTGAAGTGCGCAAGAACAAGCCGTCGCCATCTGAAATACGCGATCGGGTGATGCGCGTCCTTGCGGCTGTCGGGCTCGACCATCTGGCGGAGCGCGAAGCCACGAAACTTTCGGGCGGACAACAGCAGCGCCTCGCCCTCGCACGCGCGCTCGTGATGGAGCCAAAGCTCCTGCTTCTCGACGAGCCGCTCTCAAACCTCGACGCGAAGCTGCGCGAGAAAATGCGCTTCGAGCTGAAGCGTATGCAGAACACGTTCAAACTGACGACGATTTACGTTACGCACGACCAGAGTGAAGCGCTGGCGCTGTCCGATGAAATCGCCGTCATGAACGAAGGGCGCATCGTTCAGCTGGCGACGCCTCGCGACATTTACGAGCGCCCGCGGACGAAATTTGTCGCAGACTTCATCGGCACAACAAACTTCCTCGACGGGACGGTGCTGGGCCGCGAGGCTTCAGACAAATACTGGAACGTGCGCACAGCGATTGGCGTGTTGAAGGTGAAGAGCGAACACGCGCTGCAGAAGAACAGCAACATCTCTGTGTCTGTCCGGCCTGAAGACGTGCATCTTTCCAACACCGCTCACGAGGGTGACGGCGAGAATTCCATCAAGGGAATTGTCGACCAGGCGGTTTTTCTGGGCGAATATATCGACATGAAGGTCAAGCTCGGCGACTATGAAATGCTGGCGCGGGCGCATTCAACGCTCAATGCGCATGAAGGTGGGACTATTCACTTGCGCCTGGATCCTGAAAAATGCGTCGCCGTCGCGCCGCAATAATTCGTAACTTCAACAACAAACCACCAATGGAGGAAACATGACTGAAGCTGTACCAACATACGAATGCGTAAAGATCGAGCGCGAAGGTCCGGTCACCTTTGTCATCCTGAACCGCCCGGAAAAGCGGAACGCGATGAGCCCGCAATTGCATCTGGACATGTGCGAAGCTCTCGACTGGGCTGCAGAAGATGACGAAACGCGCGTCGTTATCGTGACGGGCGCCGGCGGCAATTTCTGCGCCGGTCAGGATCTGAAACTTTACTTCCGCGGCACCGAGGGCGACGCCAAGGCGCGCGCACGCGCCCGCACAGCCGCTCACGAGTGGCGCTGGAACAAGCTTTCCATGTACCCCAAGCCGACGATCGCCATGGTTCATGGTTACTGCTTCGGCGGCGGCTTCACGCCGGTGATCGCATGCGATTTCGCCATCACTGCGGACGACGCGACGTTCGGCCTGTCGGAAGTCAACTGGGGCATCATTCCCGGCGGTCTTGTCGCCTGGGCGGTGACGCAGGTCATGAACTATCGCGACGCCATGTATTATTCGGTGACCGGAGAGAAGTTCTCCGGCGCGGAAGCGGGCGCCATGAAGTTCGTCAACAAGTCCGTGCCGGCTGACAAGCTGCGCGAAGAGACGATGAAGCTCGCCAACAACCTCGCCTCCAAGAGCCCGGCGGCGGTCCGCTACACCAAGGAAGCCGTTCGCAGCGTCCGCAACATGAGCAAGGACCAGGCGCTCGACTATCTCAACTGCAAGAGCGACGCGCTGAAGTTCATGGATCCCGAAAAGGGCCGTGAAAAGGCGATGACGCAATTCCTCGACGAGAAGAGCTTCAAGCCCGGTCTTGGAAACTTCGCACGTTAGTTGATCCCAAGTTGACAAAGAAAGGCCCGCCACGTTGGCGGGCCTTTTTTGTTGCAGCTCTCCACCTGAGTCCTTGGCAGCTCAGTTTGCGAGGCTCATTCCTTGGCGCCCTTGAGCGCCTCCACAAGGAGCGCTCTGGTCTCTTCAGGCTGATCGAGCGCCTCTTTCACGATCTTGAGAACATCCTCGCCGTAGGCCGGATCGACCGGATATCCGAACTTGTCCGCGCGCGCCTGAAGTTCCTTGTCATTCATGGCGCGCTTGTAGGTGTCGATGAGCGCCGTCAGGCGATCCGCGGGAATGCCCGGAGGTCCGGCCGTGAGGCGGGCGATATCGCCCTGCGACTGAATCAGCGCAATGAGCGCCAGCGCCTTCTTGTCCTTCACCAGTGAGGCCAGTTGCGGCACATCCTTCTCCGTGCCGCCAATCTGCGCGATCATCCGTCCGTATCCGTTGTTCACGAATTGCTGGACGGACGAGCGCGAGCCAACCGTGCCGCCGATTTCGCCGCGCCGCATGGCGAGCTGGTCGCCGCTGCCCGAATAGCCGGTGAGAATTCTGATCGGCAGCTTGAGCGTGCTCGAGAGCATCAGCATCTCAAGATATGATGCGCTGCCCAGGCCCGAAGCGGCGAAGTTCAACGGCGTCTTCAGCGCCATGAACTCATCGAACGTCTTCACAGGCGACGGCGCCGCGATGAGGACCACGCGCGGCTCCGACGCGGCCTTGCCAATCCAGCTCATCTTCGCCAGATCGAAATTCGCCTTCGAGTTTTTGCTGATCTGATTGTAGATCAGGCCCGTGCTGAAAGAACCGATGGTCAGTCCATCGGGTTTTGACGCGTAGAGCGCGTTCGCCCCGATCAGATGCCCTGCCCCCGGCATGTTGCGCACGATAAATGTGGAGCCAGACAAATTGCGCTGCATGAATTCGGCGACGAGGCGGCCGTAGGTGTCGTAGCCGCCGCCAGCACCAGCGGAGATGATGTAGGTGACCGACTTGCCCTTGTAGAAGTCAGCGCCGGTGTCGGCGCTGGCGGTTGAGCCACTGAACGCGGCGACCGCACCGAGCAGGCACACTTTGAGTGACATTGCTTTAGGCGACATGGCTTTCTCCCTTGCCCCAGCTTTTGCGAGCAGCCGGCGTGACGTTGTTTTGATTATCGGAACACAATCACCCGAGGTCAATCAAGCCCCCGAACGCCCCTATTTCGGCGCGCTCAACAGTTCACGCAAGCGATCGACCACCGGCTGCGGCGTCGCCTGGATTTCTTCCACCAGCTTCTGAATTTCAACGCCGCTGACGGGGTCGACATCCAGGCCGATCTTCTTCGCGTCAGCCAGGAACAACGGGTCTTTCATGGTCTCGTCAAACGCGCGGCGCAGGGCGTCTACCCGGTCCTGGGGAACCTCCGGGGGGAGAGCGAGCGGGCGGGACATGGCGAATTTCATCGCGATAAAGCGGAAAAGCTCCCGGTCCGCCTGCGTGGGCGCCAGTTCAGCCGCAGTGGGAACATTCGGCAATTGCGGCAGGCGGTTCAGGCCAAAGCTCAGGACGAACCCAGCCTTGCCGTCACGCAGCCATTCGCCACGGTTGACCATCAGGTTCAGCAGCGACGTTCCCCCACCCTGGATTTCACCCTGCTCGGCGGCGAGGAACGTATCGCTGGTTCCCTTGTAGCCCGGTATGATTTCCATCTTCGTGCCAAGAATGCGGTTGGCGAGGAATGGCAGCGTGTAATTGTCCGCGCCAACGGCCATCGAGCCAATAACGACCCGCTTGTTCTTGAGATCGTCAAAATTCTGGGCCGCAGCCGACCAGGTCCAGAGGATTTGCGGCTCCTGCACGGGCGACCCGATCCAGATAAACTTCGAAACATCGAAGCGAACATCGCCGCCGTCGCGCGAGAGAATTCTCAGGCGCGGCTCGAGCGGAACGGAATTGTTCGGCATCCCCATCACCGTGCCGTCGCGCGGCGCCCGGTTATAAAGAAAATTGGTCATGATGAGACTGGCGGCGCCCGGCATGTTCTCGACGACGATTGCTGGATTGCCCGGAATATGTCGGCCCATGTGCGCCTGCATGACGCGACCGGGAACGTCGTAGCCACCCCCCGCAGCGGCGCCGATAACCATGCGCACCGGCTTGCCCTTGTAGAATTCGGCGGGCGTCTGCGCGAGCGCCGAGGTCGTCACGCTGGCGACGAGAAGCGAAGACAGAAGGCTGAGAGCTTTCATCGATCAGGATTCCTGCGCGTGTAATTGCGTACGTATTGAAGCCAGCAGGCGGCCGTGGCCTTCTATTGCGAAGGCCGTGCCCATGCCTTTGCAGGCCGCGTAAAAGTTAGCGTGTGTGTAGGCGACCGCCGTCTTGCCGGTATCCTGCTCGATAGCAGCAACGACCTGCGCAGCTTGCCATTGGGGACATGCCAGATAGACCGTGTCGCACGTCGGATTGTCAGCAATGAGTCGTTTGACGAAATCATAAATCTCGCCGGGCGGCTGAACCTGAATATCCTTGAAGGGCATGTTCGTGCCGCGCGCTTCGAGAATTTGGAAGCCGAAGGTCTTCAGATAGCCAGCCAGCGCCAGATCATGCGCCGGGGGATAGGGCGAGGCGATCACAATCTTCTCGGCGCGCACGGCGCGAAGGGCCTCCATGCCGGAGCGCACGCCCGTGGTTGCCGGCACCCCACCCGCCGCCGAAATCTCCTTGACGATGATGTCTTCGTAGCCGGGGCCCCGCGCCACCACGAGCGGGCCGCCGCCATGAATGATGAAATCGACGCTGCGCGTGCCCAGATAGGCTGCGGCGTTTTTCACTTGCGCCAGGCCTTTTTCAAACTCTTCCGCGCGCCAGTCGTCGATCATGCACGTGACGCCGACAAGCCCGACGCCTTCTGGCGCGAAGCGATAGAACTCGTAAGGAAGCACTTCCATGACTGTTGGGGAAATGTAGCCAATGCGTTTGCGCCAGCCAAACATGGCTTTCTCCCTGTCGTCGTTACCACCAAATCGTGAGTGCAGCGTACTTGCTCCGGCTGGCGGCAACAAGGCCAGCAACCGTGCTCATCAGCGCCGCCCTTGCGCTTGCGCTCATGGCCGATATCCTGTGCGCAACATGCTCAGACGTTACGCCATCGGAAGGAACAGCAATGTCTAACGCAGCCGAGAAATTCGTCGCCATGGTGAAGCCCACAACCTATGGCTCGGGCTCGCATGACGCCCTGCTCGACATGCTGCCACCGGGCATCCGCACAGAAACGTTCTATTGCGGCATCAAGGACGGCACGGTGGAAGAGTTCAAAACCGTGATGCCGGAATACGAACGCGGCGTCGCGGAAATGGCGGCGCAAAAGCCGGACATGATTCACCCCGAAGGCACGCCGCCCTTCATGCTGCACGGCTATGCCGGCGAGCAACGCATCGTGAAAGGCTGGGAGGATCGCTACGGCATCCCCGTGTTCACATCCGGCATGAACCAGATCCGCGCCCTCCGGGCGGTCGGCGCCAAGCGGATCGTCGGCTCAGGCTACGATTCCATCACGGGGCCGATTGTCGAAGACTATTTTCGGGACGCTGGTTTTGACGTTATCAAAATCGAGAAAGCCCCCTTCACATGGGAGCAAACTGGCGAACTGACGGATGACGAAATGATCGATTATCTGGTCAGCGTCCATCGCCGGTTTCCCGGTGGCGAGGCGATGTATATTCAAGGCAGCAAGTGGCCATCCATGCGCGTGGTTGACCGGCTCGAAAAGCAGATCGGCGTGCCCGTCGTGCAAGCCGTGACAGCGCGATGCTGGGAAATTCAGGTCCGCTGCGGTCTGCTTAGGCCGCAATCAGGCTACGGCATGCTGCTGGAAACGATGCCGCAGGGCTGAGGTCAATCGAGGGGCATCTCGGCCAACAATCGGCCAAAGCCCTGACGCTTCTGCCGGACATGAAGGCGTCGCTGGATCTCCCACGCGCGTGCGGTCACGGGATGAATGACCGGGACGCCAAGGTCCTGCTCAAGCGTCTCTACGATTTCGAGCACACGCCATTTGCTGCCTTGCAAATAGATAGCTTGCGCTTCGCCGCGATGTTCCAGAAATGCCCGTTTTACAAGGCCATAAACGCTGTGAGATGAAACAGCGCCAACCCGGTCCCACTGACCGGGAAGTTTCACAAGGGCCACCGGATCAAGTCCCGCCGCCTTGAAATAGTCACCGACAATGGCGGTGTCATCGAAATCGTAACCGATGCCTACAAATCGCTGCACGCCGAGCGCACGCATCGCGCGCACCTGATTCATCCCCGACGTGAAAACCGGGATGCCGAACTCGCGTTCCCACTCGCGCACAAGCTCGCGTTCTTTCTCAAAGCCGAGGACCATAAAAGGCGGCGTGCCAGCGGGATGTATAATGTCCACCTTCTCGGCGTCTTCGCCAAAAGCGCGAACCTGCGCCTTGTAAGAATCCATCACGGATCGAAATTCGCCGATTGTGCCGTGGCGTATGTTGTTATGCGAAACGATGACGCCCACGCCCTCGGGCAGCAGGCGCGTCAATTCCTCAATGGATCCTGTGCCCTTTGTCGGGTTAACAATGCCGACAGTGCCGCGCCAGTTAGCCTCATAGCCCATTGCGCACATTTCCCTTGAACTTGCTGGCATTGAGTTTGCTTTGGAGAAGGTTCAGTATCGGGCGCCCAATGATCAATGACAAGCGAACATGTCGGAAACCAACATGCTGCTCCCACTCATCGCCGCAGTAACCGCCGCCCTCACACTACCCGCTGTCGCGCAGGAAGATCCGGCTGCTTTCTACAAAAACAAACAAGTTCGCATCATCGTCGGGTCGGCTGCAGGCGGCGGATACGACATCATCTCACGCGCGCTTGCGCGACGGTGGGGTGAGCACATTCCGGGCAAGCCGAGCTTCGTTGTACAGAACATGGCCGGCGCGGGCAGTCTGCAAATGACGAATTTGCTTTACAACTCCGGCCCCAAGGATGGAACCGCAATCGGTTCAGCGATCAATGGTATGCCCACCGCCCCTCTGCTGTCGCCCGGCGCCGCACGATTTGACGCAGCGAAAATCAACTGGATCGGCTCGACCAACCGAGAGATCCAGGCCGTGATGATTTGGCACAACGCGCCTGTGCAGTCGCTGCAGGATTTGCTGACAACGGAACTTGTCGTCGGCGCGTCGTCGGCGGGCACTGCGACGCACGATTTTCCCCTGGTCGCCAACGCCATTCTGGGCGCCAAGTATCGATTGATCCGCGGCTATGAGGGCACGCCCCAGATCAATCGCGCCATGGAGAGCGGAGAAGTTCATGGAAATGGCGGAATCGGTTGGGTGAGCATCAAAACCCAATCGGCGGCCTGGCTCAAAGAGGGCAAGATAAAGGTCATTGGTCAGTACGGACTGGAACGGCATCCTGAACTGAAAGACGTGCCCACGTTCATGGAACTAGCGAAAACAGAGGACGACAAACAAGCGCTGCGACTTGTTTTCGCGAGGCAAGAATATGGACGTCC
Organism: Beijerinckiaceae bacterium; assembly: GCA_947498445.1. GTDB lineage: Bacteria > Pseudomonadota > Alphaproteobacteria > Rhizobiales > Beijerinckiaceae > Terripilifer. The sequence continues at coordinate 6,802 of CANMLK010000031.1, read as the reverse complement.
GTTCTTTGTGCCGCCCGAAGTTCCGGCGGACCGCGTGAATGCCCTGAGGCGCAGCTTCGACGCCACGCTCCAAGACAAGGAGTTTCTAGCCGAAGCTGCAGCCCTTAGCCTCGATATCGAGCCCATGACAGGCGAGCAAGTGGCGGAACTTGTCGCCAATGTAAGCGCGACATCGCCGACTGTAGTGGAGCGGGTGCGCGCCGCGCTTAACGCGAAATAGAACCGCCCCTCAACGATGCATCGGCGGCATTGTTGAGAGAAGCTTGCCAAGGCCCTCTCGTGCGCCGCTCAAGCCGAAGCGATCCAGCATTTCCCAATACCGCGCAGCCACGGGATGGATGACCACGACGCCAAATGTGCTTTCAAGGCGCTCGATAAGACCGGACAAGCGCCATTTTCCGCTGCCCTGGAGGCATAAACCTTCTGCGGCAGGATAGCGTTTCAGCAAATCGCTCAAAAGCTCGAAGGCCTGTTCGTCGTTGATGTCTTCTTTTGCCGTCCACTCGACGTCAACTTTCTCCACATGCAGCACATCAAAGCCAGCGTCGTCGAAATAGCGATGCGCAATGGGGCCGGTTGTCGGGTCGTAACCCGCATCGACGATACGCCGTGCGCCAAGCGCGCGCAGCGCATTCACCTGACACATTGCGGAAGTAAACATCGGAACGCCGAAGCGGCGCTGCCAATCGGCGATTGTCTGTCGCTCTTTCTCGTATCCCAGGATGAGGAAGGGCGGCGTGCCTTCAAGGTGCACAAGGTCTGCCCCTTCCTTCGCCAACTCCTCGGCGCTCTGCTCATAGAACGGAATCGCCGCTTCAAATTCCTCCATCCGCCCTTCCTTGACCGGGGCAAAGCGGGCGGACGCCGTAATCTGAGACGGCAACATGCTCATGAGCAAGCGGTGCGAGGCCTCGCCACGGCTCGACGGTTTGACGACACCAAGGTGGAAATGGCCCGACTTTTTCTGAGACATGGTCATCTCTGCCCCTCCCTTCCTTGATGGAATTTCAAGTGTACCTTAGCATCCCTGAAGATTGCATAGCCAGAGCGCGCACCAGTCTGCGCGCTCAGAAGGAGTCATTAGATGTCCCGTCCTTTGATCATGTCTGTCTTGTGCGCCATCGCCGCCGGTCTTCCGGGTACCGGCCATGCGCAGTCGGACACGTTTGCAGGCAAGCAGATCCGGATCATCATCGGCTCAAGCGCTGGCGGCGGCTATGATCTCTTCGCCCGCACCATCGCGCAGCACTGGCCAAAGCAAATTCCCGGCGTTCCCATTTTCGTTCCGCAAAATCTGCCGGGACCGCTCTCGCTGAATGTGGCCAACAACATCTTCAACGTCGCCCCGAAGGACGGAACCTCGATCGGCGCCGTCAATCCGCAGATAGCTTCGGAAGCAATCCTCAATCCTGATCGCGCCCGTTTTGACGCGCGCAAGTTTGTCTGGATCGGGAGCGCGCTTCGCGAAACGCAAGTCATGGTCGCCAGCGCAAAAGCGCCTGTAACGAGGTTCGAACAGGCCTTTACAAGAGAAATGATCATTGGCGGCTCTGGCGGCGCAACAAACACTTTTCCCACGCTGACGAACGCGATCCTCGGCACCAAGTTCAAGATCGTCAGCGGGTATCCGGGAACACGCGAAGTCAATCTTGCGATGGAACGCGACGAGGTGCACGCCATTGGCGCGATCACCTGGGCGAGCGTGAAGGGCACCATGGGCGACAAAGTGCGCGCAAAGGAAGTCGTCATGGTTGGACAGTATGGCGCCAAGGTGCATCCGGAATTGCCGGATGTGACACATGTCCCATCGTTGGCGAAAACACCGGAGGATGCGGCGGCGCTTCGGCTCCTGTTCGCGACCCAGGAGTTTGGGCGCCCCTACATCACCTCGCCGGGAACGCCGCCCGAAATAGCCTCGCTGTTACAAAAATCATTCATGGCAACCATGAACGACCCAGCCTTTCTGGCCGACGCAAAACAGCGCGGGCTCGATATTGAACCCATGGAGGGCGCGGAGATTCAAGCTCTTGTGGAAACGCTCTACAAGACGCCGCCAGCCGTCGTGGAACGAGTACGCGCCGTCTTCAAGTAAGCGGCCGACCGACGCGAGACGAATTGCCGCGCGCAAAAATGCGCGCGCAACATTGGGAGGAGAACGATGCGAGGATTCCACGCGTCACTTATCAGCCTTTGCGCTGCAATCGCGGCGAGCCAATCGCTTGCGCAAAGCGACGACGTCACACAATTCTACACCGGTCGGCAGATATCATTGATCGTAGGCGCCAACGCTGGCGGCGGCTATGATGCACAAGGGCGCCTCATGGCCCGGCACCTTGGTCGCTTTCTGCCCGGCTCCCCTGTTTCCATCGTTCAGAACATGCCCGGCGCAGGCAGCCTGCAGGCCGCAAACCATCTCTATAATGTGGCGCCAAAGGACGGCAGCGTCATCGCGTTGCTTCAGCGCGGCGTGCTCTCGTCGCGGTTCACCAACCCGGGTGGCGCGCGCTTCGATCTGGCGAAATTCAACTGGCTTGGCAACTTGTCTTCGGAGGCGGGCGTTGTGCTCGCGTGGCACGCCTCGCCCTTTCATTCGATTCAGGATGTGATGAAACAAGAGATGGTCGTCGGCGGAACTGGCGCGACGATCGACACCGAGACAACGCCGCGTATTCTGAACGCGCTGATTGGCACAAAATTCAAGGTCATCACCGGTTATCGCGGAACGCCTGACACGACGCTGGCGATGGAGCGCGGCGAGCTGCAAGGTATGGGCGACTGGTCATGGTCGAACGTCAAGACCCGGCGACCTGATTATCTGCGCGACAACAAGGTTCGCGTTCTTCTTCAGGTCGGCGTCGATCGGATTCCGGATTTGCCAAACGTGCCAATGGCGAGCGATCTCGTTCGCAATGAAGATGATCGCAAAGTAATGGATCTTTTTCTTGCGCAGAAGGCTGCTGCGCGCCCTGTAGCCGCCCCGCCGGACATTCCCGCAGATCGCGTGAAGGCCCTGCGGGACGCCTTCGCCCGGATGATAGTCGACGATGCATTTAATAAAGATGCAGCTTCGCAAAAGCTTGATATCGAGCCGACGACCGCCAGCGAAATCGACAAAGTTATTCAACTATTCGCAACGACGCCTGACAGCGTTGGGCAGCGGCTCAAAGACGCCATCGAACCTAAGTAAACACTGGGGTACAGGATCATGATCGCAAGAAATTTCTGGACGCTCTGCGCATTATTGATAGTGTCGTCCACCCCCTCGCATGCGGCCGATGACGTTGGCTCTTTCTACAAGGGCAAGAGCATCGATATGATTATCGCGTCCGAAGTAGGTGGCGGCTACGATGCGTACGCACGCCTGATTGCACCTTTCATGGAAAAACACCTTCCTGGCAATCCACGCTTCATCCCCAAGCAAATGGTCGGCGCAGGCGGACTTATCGCAACAAACTACCTCGCCAACGTGGCGAAGAAGGATGGGACAGTCATTGCGCAGGTGCAAAATACTATTCCCTTCCAGCCGCTTTTTGCACCGGAGGCAGCGAAGTTCAAGTCCACGGAACTTGGTTACATAGGCTCTGCAAACAGCGAGGTTTCGCTGTCTTTCGTATGGCACAATTCAAAAACGCAAAACTTTCAGAACCTGCGCGAGCGTGAGACGCTTATGGCTGGCGTCACGGGCTCCATCAGTTCCCAATACGCACGCGCCATGAATGAACTCGCCGGCACGAAGATCAAGGTCGTGGTGGGATATCAGGGCGCCAGCCAATCACTGATGGCTGTCGAGCGGGGCGAGGTAGAGGGTTATCCCGCCGTCTTCTGGTCCACCCTGAAAGTAACCAGAGCGCAATGGCTGGAAAACAAGAGTATCAAACTCATCGCACAGATGGCGCTTGCGAAGCATCCAGAATTGCCCGACGTGCCGCTGATCTTTGATTACATCGACACGGCGGAGAACAAACAGATTGCCGAGCTTCTCTTCGCCCCGCAAGTGGGGGGCCGTCCCTTCATCACGCCACCGGGGGTTCCCGCAGAACGATTGAAAGCTTTGCAAGACGCCTTTCTGGCAAGCCTCAAGGATCCAGACTTTCTGGCGGAAGCATCAAAGCGCAAGCTTGAGGTTCAATACGCGAGCGGCGCCGAAATTCGCGCAGTTGTCGAGCGCGCCTTCAAGGCGCCTGCGGACGTGGTTGCCCGCGTACGCAGCATCTACGACGGAAAGTGATTGTATCTTCGACCTCATGCAAAAAGTGCAGGCAATTCAAATCTGCATTTTAAACGGTCGCCGGAACTTGCGTGCTGGACGCGCTTGACAACCAGCCCGGACCCCAAGAACCTGTCGGCAACTCGCCCATAACAGGAGCTCAGGATGAGCCATCAAGTTGCGGTTAAGTCGATCGTAGGTACTTTAACGTTTGCCGCGACGCTGGCCCTGGGCGCCTGGGCGGCGAGCGCCCAGAACCGCGACATGGTGATTATCACCAGCAGCGGCCCGGGCGGCGGCTATGACGCGTATTCAAGAATGTTCGCGCGCCATATGCCCAAACACCTTCCCGGAACCCCCACGATCGTTGTCAATAACATGCCTGGCGGGGCCGGAATTCGGGCAGCCAATTACCTTTATAATATAGCTCCGAAAGATGGCTCCACGATTGCCCTTATTGATCGCGGCATCCAGACCGCGCCGCTTCTTTATGGTGCCGAATCGAAGGCTCAATTCGAAGCTGTCAAGTTTTTTCAGCTGGGCAGCGTGATGCAGGAGTCGGGCATGATCGTGCTCAGCTCCAAGTCACCCGTTAATACACTCGATGACATGCGGAATACGGAGATCATTGTCGGCGCGCAGGGTCCCGAGCAAGATCCGGCGATGTATCCGCGCCTTCTCAACCAACTAGCGGGTTCGAAGTTCAAGATCGTGTATGGCTACAAGGGACAGCCTGAAGTCTTTAACGCTGTCGAGAAGGATGAGCTTCACGGGCTGTTCATGAGCGGGTGGTCCGGCAACGGCCGCGCCTACGTGCTCGATAAAATGGGCAAGGGTGAAATGAAGCTGTTGATGCATTTGGGCACACACCGCGATCCTGTCCATGAGGATGTCCCGACGATTCTCGAAGCAGTGAACACACTTGCGGATAGGCAGATTGTTGAAGTGCTTTTGTCGCGCCTCGCTTTGGGACGCCCATTCATCGCGCCGCCGGGGGTTCCAGCCGAAAGGATTCAGGCCCTGCGGACGGCCTTTCGTAAATCCGTCGAGGATCCGGAGTTGCTCGCGGAAGCGCAGAAAGGTCGACTTGCCATCGATCCGATCTGGGGCGAGCAGGCGCAGGAAATGATTGCCAAAGCTTACAAGAGCGACCCGGCGCTCATTGAGCGTATCCGCAAAATCATCAAGCTGGCCGAGTAAATGACGACGCATAAATTATACATCAGCGAAGCCGACGTGCATGATCTGATGGACATGCGCGGCGCCATTGAAGCGCTGAGGAGCGCCTTTCGTGAGCAAGGCAATGATGAGGCCATGAATTCTCCGCGGGCGCGTGCACAATACTGGGGCTCGCGTCTCAACATCATGTCCGCCGGCCTCAAGTCTGGAAGGTTTGGCTTCAAGGCCTATGCCGGCACGAAGTCGCCGACAGTTTATCACGTGATGCTTTATGACGCGGCGCTTGGGCATCTCGCCATCATCGAGGCGCGCCGGTTAAGCCGTCTGCGCACAGGGGCAGCGACGGGGCTTGCAACCGATCTACTCGCAAGGACCGGCCCCATCAAGCTGGCCTTGATAGGGGCTGGCGAGCAGGCGCGCACACAGCTTGCGGCTGTTGCAGCCGTGCGTGATCTTCAGTCGATCCGCGTCTATGCGCGCAATCGCGACAATCTTGTAGCGTTCTGCGCCGCAGCGTCCAAAGAGCTTGATCTCGATCTGCAACCTGCGCGCAGCGGTGAAGAATGTCTTGAGAACGCCGACGTGGTGATAACCGCGACGGACTCGCAGACGCCGGTTGTGCAAGACGCATGGCTACCAGCCAATGTGCACGTCAACACCATCGGCGCCAATGCTGCAAACCGGAGGGAATTAGAGACGTCCACCTTTGCGAGGGCGCGTTTCATTGTCACAGACGATGTAGATCAGGCCAGAATTGAGGCGGGCGAGATTATCGACGGCGTGCAAGCGGGAAGTCTCCGTTGGGAGAACATTGCGCAGATCGCGGACATAGTCGCCAACCCGCCCACAAACGTCGAGGGCCTAACCATATTCAAATCACTGGGCGCTGCGCTCGAAGACATAGCGGTCGCGAGCGCTATTTATGACCGCGCGCTGGCGCAAGGTCGGGGCCAGCGTATCTAGGCGCACTTCGTTCAAAGAGTTTCGGACAGCAATTTGAGCGTGACCTCACGGGCCTTTGCACTGGCGTCCGCGTGAAAACGATCCACGCGTCCCGGGTTGTCAAATCCATGCTGCGCACCCTCCCACAGATAGAGGGGAACATTCGGCTGCGCCGCGCGAAACAGATCCAGACGCGACGCATTCATCGTATTATCCTGACTGCCGACATGCGCGATGAATGGGCAATGCGGTGTTTCGTGCGCAAAGTCTGGCATCATGGACCCGTAATAGGCAATTGCTGCAGAATAGCTCCGCCTGCATGCGGCGATCCAGGCAAGCGTTCCGCCCCAGCAATAACCGATGATCGCGACCTTGCCAGATGATGACACGCGCTCGCGCGCGGCGTCGAAGTCATCCAGGGCGTCGTCGAAGTTCCAGGCCTTGTAAATTTTCTGCGCGCGGTCGTGTGACGTC
>CANMLK010000030.1 GCA_947498445.1 Beijerinckiaceae bacterium | reverse complement strand
TGATGTTGGCGTGGATGTTGCCATCCCCAAGATGGCCGAAGGGCACAGGCCGCGCGCCGGGCATGAAACGCTCAACCGCGACGTACATCTCTTCAAGAAATTGCGGCACCTTCGCCACCGGCACGGAGACGTCGTGCTTGATGGAGCCGCCCTCAAACTTCTGCAATTCTGACAGCAGTTCGCGCAGGCGCCAGAATTCGGCGCGCTGATCGAGCGAGGCCGCGATGGCGGCGTCGTCGACGAGTTCGCCTTCCATGCCAGCTTCCAGAACCTTCATCAGCGTTTCGGGCTCGCCCTCTTCGTTCGAGCCGATTTCAAGCAGCACATACCAATCATGCCTGCCCTCAAGCGGATCGCGCACGCCGTCGCCGTGCTTGAGCACAATGTCGAGCCCGAAGCGCGAGAGGATTTCGAACGTCTTCACGTTCGTGCCGGCAATCGACTGGGCCAGATTGAGCAATCCCAGCGCAGCCTGCGGCGACTTCAATCCTATGAAGGCCGTCTCCAGCACCTTGGGGCGCGGATAGAGTTTCACGACCGCCGCGGTGATGACGCCGAGCGTGCCTTCCGAGCCCATGAACAGGTGTTTGAGGTCGTAGCCGGTGTTGTCTTTCTTCAACTTCGACAGGTTCGACAGGACGCGCCCGTCCGCCAGCACGATTTCAAGGCCGGACACGAGATCGCGCGCGTTGCCATAGGCCAGCACCGCCGTGCCGCCCGCGTTGGTCGCCAGATTGCCGCCGATGGTGCAGGAGCCTTCCGACGCCAGCGACAGCGGGAACAGCGCGCCGACCTTCTCGGCCTCTTCCTGCACGCGCAGCAGCGAAAGGCCCGCCTCCACGGTCATCGTCATCGACGCCGGATCGATTTCGCGAATACGGTCCATGCGCTTGAGCGAGAGAAGGATCTCGTTCTGCCGTCCATCCTGCCCCGGAATCTGGCCGCCTACGAGGCCGGTGTTGCCCCCCTGCGGCACAACGGACGTATTGGTCTGCGCGCACAGTTTCAAAACAGCGGCGACCTCCTCAGTCGAGCCGGGGCGCACAATCGCACGCGCCTTGCCGTGAAACAGCTCGCGCGGCTCGGCGAGGTAAAGCGCCGTGTCGTTGGGGTCCGTGAGCACGTTCTTGGCGCCGACGATGGCGGCGAGGCGGGTGAGGAAGGCATCGGTGGAAAGATCGTCTGGCATGGCTGTTTCCGTTTCGGGGCGGACACTATCGCCGCGAGGGCGGAAGGTAAAATGCGGGGGCTTTTGTGGGCATCATGAACGGCGCAAGCCTACCATACACCACCGGCAGACGCCGCCGCCCGTGGCCTGTCGTGGAATCCTCGCCTTCGCGAGGATGACGCGCGGAGAGCGACGCGCTTTTCGCCCCGCCTTCACCCCAGCAACCGCCCCTTGCGCCTGCCCTTGGCCTTCGGGCGACGGAAGATCGCCACAAGCTCGACATGGGGCGAGTGGCGGAACTGGTCCACGGGCGTGACGGATTCAAGCGCATAGCCGCCGTCGATGAGGATGCGCGCGTCGCGGGTGAAGGTTTGAACATTGCACGACACGCCGACAACGACGGGCACGACGCTTTTGGCGATTTCGCGCGCCTGCGCTTCGGCGCCCGCGCGGGGCGGATCAAACACCACCGCATCAAAGGGCGCGAGTTCGACAGCGGCCATGGGGCGGCGGACGAGATCGCGCGTCTCGATGGATACGGGTTTCAGCGCCGGGGATGCGTGACCGGCGGCGCGGGCCAGCGCGGCCAGCGCGCCCTTTTCGGATTCAACGGCATGCACCTGCGCGCGTTCTGCAAGGCGCAGCGCGAATGTGCCAACGCCCGCAAACAGGTCCGCCGCGCGGCGAATGTCGCCCGCGCCATCCGCCGCAAGGCGCGCCAGAACCTCTTCGCCTGCGCGCGTCGCCTGCAGGAAGGCGCCCGGCGGCGGCGCGATGATGGCGGCGCCCATGGCGAGTTGCGGGGCGCGCCGTTCGATCACGATAGCGCCGTGGTTGGACAGGCGCGCCAGATCGAGCCGCTCGGCCTCGGCGACGAGCTTGCGCACATGGGGCGCGTCAATCTCGCCCGTGCCGCGAAAGTCTACATCGAGGCCCGTGTCGGTCGCGGTGATGAGAATATCGAGCGGCTTGTTGAGGCCCACGAGCGCCAGCGCAATCGCGTGCGCGGCGCGCGGCGCACCGGCCATCTGCGGCGAGAGAATGGGGCACGCTTCGATGTTGACGATGTCGTGCGCGCGGGCGCGCATGAAGCCAACATCGATGGTGGGGCGGCCCAGCGCATCGCGCTTCACGCGGGCATGGAACGTGGCGCGGCGGCGCCCTTCGCCATGGGCGTCAACGAGCGGGGCAACTTCAACATCAATCTTCGCATGGGCGAGCGCTTCAACAACGATGTTGCGCTTCCACGCGGCGTATTTGTCAAACGCCAACGCCTGCACGGCGCATCCGCCGCACTCGCCGTAATATTCGCAAAACGCAGGGATGCGATCAGGTGAAGGCGAGACGACTTCAAGCAAGCGACCGCGTTCACCGGCGACTTCCACGCGCGCAACATCGCCCGGCAACGCATAGGGAACGTAAATCATTCCACGCTCGCCATGGACGACGCCCTCGCCACGCTGGCCCAGGCGTTCGATCTCAAGCAATGTTCCTGTAACCGCACTATTTGTCATAACGTCTCGCCGCGCTTGTGAGCGCACATGAGGAATTCCTTGTTGCCGTCGCCGCCTTCAATGGGCGACTGGCGCACGCCCTGAAGGCGCCAGCCCAAGCCTTGCACCAGCCAAACGATGTCGTCGCACACGCGGGTGTGGATCGCTTCGTCGCGCACGATGCCGCCCTTGCCGACATTTTCACGGCCCGCTTCAAATTGCGGCTTGATCAGCGCCACCAGAATGGCGTCGGGCGCCGCCAATGGCAGCACCGCAGGCAATATCAGTTTGAGGGAAATGAAGCTCGCGTCACACACCAGGATGGTGGGCGGCTCGGCGAACATGGAGGCTTCGAGCGTGCGGGCGTCCTGCCCTTCCAGCGAGATGACGCGCGGATCGGCGCGCAGCGTCGCGTGCAATTGATCGCGGCCAACGTCGACTGCGTACACTTTTGCCGCGCCGCGCGCGAGCAGAACCTGCGTGAAGCCGCCCGTGGACGAGCCCACATCAAGGCACAGCGCGCCCACGGGATCGACGGCGAAGGCCTCTAGGGCCGTCGCAAGCTTGACCCCGGCGCGCGACACCCACGGATATGGGGCCTGCGCCTCGATGGCGGCGTCCTGCGCAAACGTCTCCGACGGCTTCCTCACGACGCGCCCGGCCACCTGCACAAGGCCCGCCTCAATAGCGGCGCGCGCCCGCGCCCGGCTGTCGAAACGGCCGGTCGAGACAAGGAGTTGATCGATGCGCTGGCGCCCGGACATCCGCGCCTTGTAGGGGATTTGCGCGCCCCGCGATATGGGGCCCCTCCAGCGCCCGGCGCGCTCAGCTCATATGGGCTCGACAATCCGCCGATACAGCCGCCACGTCGCGTGGCCCAGAACCGGCAGCGCCACAAACAGCCCCAGAAAGAAAGGCGCGCTCGCCAGCACGACAATGATGACGATGGCGAAGGCCCAGCACAGCATTACCACCGGGCTTTTGATGACCGCCTGCACGCTCACGATCATCGCCGTGATGAAATCAACATCGCGATCGAGCAGCAGCGGAAAGGAGACCACCGTCAGGGAAAAGACGAGACTCGCCATGACCGCGCCAACCAGATGGCCGACGGCAAGGAACGCCAGCCCCTCCCCCGTTGTGAACACCATATAGATAAACGCGCCAAAGTTCGCGAAGGACTGAAAACCGAGGAACAGCGCCACCAACAGACGCACCTGATACATCCAGACGATGAAGGCGAAGATGGAGACGAACGCCATCCACGCGAACTCGCGCCCGCTCTGCGCGAAAATCACGCGGAGAACACCTCGCCATTCAAGCTTTTCGTCGCGCTCCAGCCGTCGGCTGACTTCATACAAGCCTGCGGCAATGAAGGGGCCGATGAGAACAAAGCCCGCCGCCAATGGATAAGCGAGATAACCCATGCCAAACCATGCAACGGTCGCAACAACAAGCAACCCGCCGAGCGCGTAGACGCCGCCAAGAAACAGGCCGTAGAAGGGCGCCTTTAGAAAATCGTCCCACCCCTGCGCCAGCGCGATACCGATATCTTCAAAGGTCGCCGCACGGACGACGGGAAATGCAGGCGGGGCGCTGCTGCCCGATTGTGCGATGTCTCCCATGTGCGACCTCCCGCTTGATGAATGGAGTTTCGCAACAATCTGACAGCGCGCCCTGCCCGCGTATCTGATGCAGATCAAACTACGCGCGGCGGCGCCCCGTCAGAAATGGCGGAAGCGCGACGAGCAAGCCAAGGATAGCGCTCAGGCTCGTGACGATAACGATGGACCACACCGTGCCGTCTGCAAAGAAACCATAGAGCTGCGCAAAGATTGCGCCGACGATGTTTTGCGTGAACACGCCAATGCCCGCCGCCGTGCCCGCGATGCGCGGGAAGGTCGCCATCGCGCCCGCCTGGCCATAGGGCAACGAAATGCCCTGCGCGAACGTGATGAGAAAGCCCGGCGCGAAGATCGTGAGCGGGGTGATGAAACCCGCCATCAGCAGGGAGCAAAAAAGGCCCACCGACAGAACACCAATGATCGCGCCCAGCAGCACCATGAACTCGTTCGACGCCCGCCCGCCGACGCGGCTGGAGACGAAATTGCCCGCAAAGAAGCCGATGGGAAACAGCACGAACCAATAGCCAAATTCGGACGCGGGCCGCCCGAGTGTCTCCTTCATCAGGAATGAGGCGGCGCTGGCGGCAACGAAAAAGGCGCCGGTGTTGAAGCCCGTCTGCAGGACAAAACACGTGAAGCGCATGTTGGAGAACAAGGAGATGGAATCGCCGATGAAGCCTTTCGGGATGACGCCTGTCTGCGCCCTCGGCCTCGTTTCCCAGATGATGAAATACGCCCCGGCAAGGATGGCGGCGCCCACCAGCAGCGAGAAGCCGAACACGGCCCGCCACGAGAAATAGTCGATCAGCAGGCCGCCTGCGATGGGCGAGATCATCGGGCCCAACGTGTAGAACATCGTCAGATACGCGATGGCGCGCACGAGTTTGTCGGGACCATAGGCGTCGCGCGCGATGGTGCGCGCCAGCGCGCCGCCGACGCCCGCCCCGAAGGCCTGCAGCAAACGGCCGAGAATCAGCGTGACGATGCCCTGCGCCAGCAAGCAGGCAAGACTGCCAAGAAGAAAAATGACAAGCCCGGACAGAAGCACTGGCCGGCGACCGAACCGGTCCGACATGGCGCCCCAGAACAGCGTCGCGAACGCCATGGCGGCCAGACTCAGCGCAAAAGTCGCCTGCGCCATCGCGTCCGAAAGCTCCAGAGACGCCTTCACCGCCGGGATCACCGGCAGATAGATGTGGATCGCCAGCGGCCCGACGAGCGAAATCGAGGCGAGCGCCAGAGCAAAGGCAGGGCCGGGCTGGCGGGACATAGCGACCTGTGGGCATGGGATGGAGGCGCGGCGCGCCTACGCGTGTCTAGCAGACGGAGCCAGCGCGGCAAGCGAAGCAGGCGCCCCTGTGAAACAAAGCCGTGGCTTGATACATACTGATTCAAGATTTTGCTGATTCAAGATTTTGCTGATTCAAGATTTTGCTGATTCAAGATTTTGATCAGGACTTGCGCCGCGCCGCATTGGCGACGTCGCAAGATGCATTTCAGGAGCGCCGACGATGAAATGGGAAGATTACCGCATGTCGGAGAACGTCGATGACCGCCGGGGTGACGGCGGGAGCGGCGGAGGCGGCGGCACGGGTTTTGGCGTCTCGGGCGGCGGCCTTGGCATCGGCACGATGGTGGTGCTCGGGCTTTTGGGCTGGGCGCTGGGCGTTGATCCGCGCGTGCTCATCGCAGGCGCAGAAATGGCGGGCGGCGGGCGCGCGCCCTCCAGCGGCTACACCGAACAGCAACGGCCGCGCCAATCCACTCCGCCCTCGGACAACAGCGGACGCTTTGTCTCCGCCATGGTCGCGATGAACGAAGACGTGTGGAAAGAAATTCTGCCGGCGCAAGCGGGCGTGCGCTGGAAAGCGCCGACACTCGTCATGTTTGACGGCGTGACGAATTCCGCCTGCGGCACAGCGCAATCGGCAATGGGGCCGTTTTATTGCCCGCGCGACCAGAAAGTTTATCTCGACACATCTTTCTTCCGCGATATGCAGCGCAAATTCGGCGGTGGCGGCGACTTCGCTTATGCATACGTGATTGCGCACGAGGTCGGCCACCACATCGAAAACTTGATGGGAATTCTGCCGCGCGTGCAGCAGGCGCAGCAGGCGGCGGGCAGCAAGGCGCAAGCCAACAATCTGTCAGTCCGGGTGGAGTTGATGGCGGATTGTCTGGCGGGCGTATGGGCTGCGCACGCCAATCAGAAATGGAAAATTCTGGAGCCCGGCGACGTCGAGAAAGCGATCCGCACCGCGCAGGCGATTGGCGACGACCGCTTGCAACAGTCATCGGGCGGACGGGTCGTGCCCGATTCCTTCACGCACGGATCGGCGGCGCAACGCACCGAGTGGCTTAACCGCGGCCTGCAGAGCGGGAAGGTCGACACCTGCAACACGTTCGCCAACGCGCGGAGATCGTAATGCCGGGCATCGACGAGACGCGGTCATTCGTGCCGCTCAACATCGCCGTGCTCACCGTCTCCGATACACGCCAGCTTGCGGATGACCGGTCCGGCGATACGCTGGTTGATCGCCTTGGCAAGGCGGGGCACACGCTAAGCGACCGCGCCATCGTGACGGATGATGTGGAGGAGATACGCGGGCAGATTCGCGCGTGGATCGAGCGCGCCGATGTGGACGTCATCATCACGACGGGCGGCACCGGATTTACCGGCCGCGACGTGACGCCCGAGGCTATCGAGCCGCTGTTTGAAAAGCGCATGGAAGGCTTTTCGACGGTGTTTCACACCATCTCGTTTCCGAAGATCGGCACGTCCACCATCCAGTCGCGCGCAACGGCTGGCGTGGCTGGTGCGACTTACATCTTCGTGCTGCCCGGATCGCCCGGCGCCTGCAAGGATGCGTGGGACGGAATCCTCGCGCACCAGCTCGATTATCGCTATCGCCCGTGCAATTTCGTAGAAATCATGCCCCGCCTCGACGAGCACATGCGACGCGGCGCCAAAGGCTGATCAGTCAGCGCCAATCGCGCGCGACTTGAAGACGATGGGCGACGCCACAGCTTTGGCAAGCGCTGCAATATCAGGCCTTGCGCCTGCCAGCGCCGCGCGCGGCGCCACAACGCCGGAAGCGCGTGAAAAGCGCGGCATGATGCGCGTCAGCAGCGAGTTTGGCGCCTCGAGCAACAGGCCACATTGCTGCGCGCTATAAGCGGCGAAATCGGCCAGCTCACCAACAAAGCCGTGCTCGGGCACGCGGCCCGCGCGCAAGATGAAAATGCGCGGCTCCTTCAGCACCGCCAAGCCCGCCCCGATGAGGTCATCGCCTGGCGCCTCGACGTATTCGCAACCCGCATGGTCCGCGATACGCGACAGATCATCGTTCCTGGATTGCGAAACGAGCGCAACATCGCGCACGACGCCCTCAATCGCCGCCGGGACGAGGGCCGACAAGGTGCGCACGATCGCCTCGCTGGAGGGCGCGCCATTTGAGCCGTGCTGAACAAGGACCAGTGCCGAAAACATGGCTGTTCTATAGCACGCTCGTTGCAGCGCCCACAGACGCTTTTGAACAGTTATGTCCACAGGCGTTCTTGACCGCAGGGCCAATGTTCCTTATTTGTTCTTTATTCACGGTTCGTGCTTCTTTTCACGTGGGACGAATGACGATCATGGGCGCAGTCAGGCAAACGAAGCTTCAATCAGGCGTGGAAGCTGTCGTCAGATCTCCGCATCCCGCCAAGCCGAAGGCGGCGCCCAAGGCGCCCCCTGTTGAACTGGCGACGCTCAGGCTGCCGGAAGCGCTGACGGATCGGGCGCGGGGGCGAGGCGCCCGCTCGAACGAAAGCGGGCGATTTGAACGCGAAGCGCGTGAAATCGTCGACGACGGCTGGGACTCGCTGGCCGACCTGCCGCCGCTGCAAACGCAGATCACCCATGAGCGTCCGCGAACGATCATCACCCGCAACGACTCGCCGGATATCTCGTTTGACCGCTCCATCAATCCCTATCGCGGCTGCGAACATGGCTGCGTTTACTGTTTCGCGCGGCCAAGCCACGCCTACATGGGGCTGTCGCCGGGGCTGGATTTTGAAACGCGCCTGTTTGTAAAGGATGGCGCGGCGGATTTGCTGGAGCGCGAGCTTTCCGCGCAGGGCTATCAGCCCAGAACCATCGCAATCGGCACAAACACCGACCCCTATCAGCCGATCGAGAAGCGCCACCGGATTATGCGCTCGATTCTGGAGGTGTTGTCGCGCGCCAACCATCCCGTGGGGATTGTCACAAAATCCGCGCTTGTGACGCGTGATCTCGACCTGCTAGCGCCCATGGCGGAAAAGGGCCTCGCCAAGGTCGCTCTGTCGATCACAAGCCTCGACCGCAAGCTGTCACGCATCATGGAGCCGCGCGCCGCCCAGCCCGACAAACGGCTGGACGCCATTCGCCAGCTTTCAGAAGCCGGGGTGCCCACCAGCGTGATGGTCGCGCCGATCATCCCGGCTCTCAACGATTCCGAGGTCGAGGCGATTCTTGCCGCCTCATATGCGGCGGGGGCTCGGGAGGCCGGCTACGTCATGCTGCGCCTGCCGCTGGAGCTGGAAGACCTTTTCTCGGAATGGCTGCTGGCGCATTTTCCGCATCGCTACCGCCACGTCATGTCGCTTGTGCGCAGCATGCGCGGCGGCAAGGCCTACGATTCCACGTGGGGCAAACGCATGGTCGGCGACGGCCCCTACGCCTGGATGACGGGCCGCCGTTTCGAGATCGCCGCCACGCGTGCAGGCTTCAACATCCAGCGCCGCAAGCTGCGCACGGACCTGTTTACGCCGCCCAAGCGCGCTGGAGAACAGCTGAAGCTGTTTTGAACCCGTAGCTTAGCGCGCGCCGGGCAAGCCGAGGCGCGCAACCAAGTACGCCAGCGTCACAAGCAAAAGCGCGATGGCCAAGCCCAGCAGCTTCGTGTTCAGAGAGGAGGCGTCCTTGACCGGCGGCTTTTTTGCGCCGCCGGGGATGGCGGGGGAATCCGGCCCGCGTCCGTCCAGCGTCGCCTCGGCGAGGTGGCGGTAGATGGCGAGGCGGCGCGGCGTCGACTCGCCCATCGTATAAGCGCTGAGTTCCGCTTCGTTGGGCTCGCGGCCTTTTGACTTTGAAAAGGCGACAAGGAAATCGTGCTTGTTCTGCTTGTATATGGAATAGGCGACGAGACCCACGACGTCGCTGTCTTCCGTCACAAGGCTGCCGAACACGGTGTTGCGATCACCGGGCTTGTCGAGCCCACCGTCCGCCAAAACCGTCGGGGCCAAATCGATAGCTGCCGGGAGCTTCACCTCCGCCGGGGTCATTTTTTCGCTCTTTGACGCTTCAATCACGCTCATGTCGGCAAAATCCTGCTTAGGTTCGTTGCCCGCTGTTGTACCGGCAGCGGGCCCACGCGCACAAGCGGTCCGAATCGGATAAATATCGTCGGTGTGGCGGACCTGCGCTACAAGCGCGCCGTCGAGTTTCTGCAAATTCCTGCAAGTTCCTAATCCAATGGGACTTTTGAATGCCCCCAACGTCGCCGCCCGCCCGCCCCCACTTTCTCAGAGAGCGCGCCCTGATGCGCGCCGGCGTCTGGCCGGTGGCTGGAGTCGACGAGGCGGGACGCGGCCCCCTCGCCGGGCCGGTGGCCGCCGCCGCCGTTATTCTGGATCCCGAAAAGCTGCCCCGCGGCCTCGCGGACTCGAAGGTTCTCACCGCAGCGGAGCGGGAAGAACTTTACGACATCATCCTGTCGCGCGCGCTGGCGGTTGCGGTGGGTTTTTCGCCCGCTGGCGAGATCGACCGCATCAACATCCGGCAAGCCACATTGACGGCCATGTGCCGCGCGCTCCACGCCCTGCCCGTGCGCGCCTCCCACGCGCTGGTGGACGGCAACGATTTTCCGCAAAGGTTTCATTGCCCGGGCGAGACGATCATCAAGGGCGACGCGACGTCGATGTCCATTGCGGCGGCCTCGATCATCGCCAAAGTCACCCGCGACCGGCTGATGCGGCGCATGCATGCCGCCTATCCGCAATATGGGTTTTCCGCGCACATGGGATATGCGACAAGGGCCCATCGCGACGCTATCAGCGTGCACGGTCAATGCGCGATCCACCGGCTTTCGTTCGCGCCGTTCAAGCCCATGCCCCTGTTTGAACAGGCGCCGTGAGGCGAAGACCCCGCCTTTTGCGCCCCGCCCGGCTTGTGTGCGCAAATCCTAACATTCGGGTTAACCAAGCTGTTCTGAAAAGGGACACTCGAAAAGGCCGCTCCAACACCCCGTCTTTACCAACCGCTGCGCATGGTCATCGCGTCAGTTGAGTAACCGGTAAGTGTCCATGCGAATTGCACGAGCCGGAGCGGCCGGCGCGAAATCCCGTATTCAAGTCACGCGTAGCGGGTTCGCGTCCGGCGGCGTTACGGCCATTCCAAACGGCCTGCCGTTGAACGAAATTTCTATCGGCGACAGCATCGAGCTGCTGAGCAAGCTGCCCGACGCCAGCATCGATCTGGTGTTCGCAGACCCCCCCTACAATCTCCAGCTTGAAGGCGCGCTTTCGCGCCCCGACCAAAGTCTCGTCGACGCCGTTGACGACGACTGGGACAAATTTTCGAGCTTCGCCGATTACGACACCTTTACACGCGCATGGCTTGCACAAGCGCGCCGCGTGATGAAGCCGGACGCGACGATTTTCGTGATCGGCTCGTATCACAACATTTTCCGCGTCGGCGCCATCATGCAGGATCTGGGCTTCTGGATTCTCAATGACATCGTCTGGCGCAAGGCCAACCCGATGCCTAACTTTCGCGGCCGCCGCTTCACCAACGCACATGAAACGATGATCTGGGCGTCGCGCAGCGCAAGCGGAAAAGCCTACACGTTCAACTATGAGGCGTTGAAGGCGGGCAACGAAGATTGTCAGGTCCGCTCGGACTGGTTTCTGCCCATCTGCACCGGCGCCGAACGTTTGAAGGATGAGAACGGGCGCAAGACGCACCCCACGCAAAAGCCCGAAAGCCTGCTTGCGCGCGTCATCATGTCGGCGTCAAAGCCCGACGATGTCGTGCTCGATCCTTTCTTTGGGTCAGGCACCACCGGCGCGGTGGCAAAGCGTTTGCGCCGCTCGTTCATTGGCCTTGAGCGCGATGAAACGTATGCGAAAGCGGCGCGTGCGCGCATCGCGGCGGTCGAGCCCCTGCCCGCCGATGCGGTGGCCATTGCGCCGACACGGCGCAGCGAACCGCGCGTCGCCTTTGCGTCCGTTGTCGAAGCCGGACTCCTCAGGCCGGGCGCCATTCTCGTCGATGAGAAGCGCCGTTATCGCGCGGTCGTGCGCGTCGACGGGTCGCTGGCGCTCAACCAAATCGTCGGCTCCATTCACAAGATTGGCGCACTCGCGCAGGGACTTCCGGCTTGCAACGGCTGGACCTTCTGGCATGTGGAGAACCGGGCGGGCCTCGTGTGCATCGACGACATGCGCGCCACGATCCGCGCCCAGATGAAGGAAGCGGCTGAGTAGCAGCCGCTTTCTTTAAGCGATCATGCCACGCGATTCATCGCTGCGGCCCAGCGCGTCGAGCGCTTTTTTGACGATCCCCTGCGCATCAAGGCCAGCCTGCGCGTACATGCGCTCGGGCTTGTCATGATCGAGAAACACATCCGGCAAAATCATCGCGCGCAGTTTCAGGCCACCGCGATCAAGCGCGCCATCGTCGGTGAGCAATTGCATCACCTGCGATCCGAAGCCGCCGATGGAGCCTTCCTCAATCGTGATAAGCACCTCGTGATTGGCGGCAAGCTCGCGCACGAGATCAACGTCGATGGGCTTGGCGAAACGCGCGTCAGCCACCGTTGTCGAAAGTCCCCGTGCGGCAAGATATTCCGCCGCTTTCAGCGCTTCGGCCAGACGGGTGCCGAGCGACAGGATTGCGATCTGCGCACCGCGCCGTAGCACGCGGCCCTTGCCGATGGGCAGGACTTGCCCGCGCTCGGGCATTTCGACGCCGACGCCATCGCCGCGCGGATAACGCAACGCGATGGGCCCGGAATCATGCGCGGCGGCGGTGGCCACCATGTGCACAAGCTCAGCTTCATCGGCGGCGGCCATGATCGTCATGTTCGGCAGGCAGCCGAGGTAAGCGACATCGAAGGCGCCAGCATGGGTTGCCCCATCAGCGCCGACAAGGCCCGCGCGATCTATGGCGAAGCGCACGGGCAGGTTCTGGATTGCAACGTCGTGGATGAGCTGATCGTAACCGCGTTGCAGGAAGGTCGAGTAGATCGCGCAGAATGGCTTGTAGCCTTCTGTCGCAAGGCCCGCCGCAAAGGTGACCGCATGCTGTTCGGCGATGCCGACGTCGAACGTGCGCTTGGGGAAAGCCTGACCGAAAAGATCTAGCCCCGTGCCCGACGGCATGGCCGCCGTCACAGCGACAATCTTGTCGTCGCGCCGCGCCTCGGCAACGAGGCTTTCGGCAAATACGCGCGTGTAAGAGGGCGCATTGGCCTTTGGTTTGGATTGCGCGCCGGTCACAACGTCGAATGTATTGACGCCATGATATTTGTCGGCGGAAGCTTCGGCGGGCGGATAGCCCTTGCCCTGTTTGGTCACGACATGCAGCAGCACAGGCCCCTTGTGCTTGTCGCGCACGTTGCACAGCACGGGCAAGAGATGATCGAGATTATGCCCGTCGATGGGGCCGACGTAGTAAAATCCCAGCTCTTCAAAGAGCGTTCCGCCGGTGAAAAAGCCGCGCGCGAATTCTTCAGTGCGGCGGGCTTTTTCATAGAGCGTACGCGGCAACAGGGCGGCGAGCTGCTTTGCCGCCTCGCGCATGGTCTGGTAGGTGCGCCCCGTCACGAGCCGCGCAAGATAGGCCGACATCGCGCCCGTGGGCGGCGCAATCGACATATCGTTGTCGTTGAGAATCACAATCATCCGCGAATGCAGGTGGCCAGCGTTGTTCAGCGCTTCATAAGCCATGCCCGCCGACATCGCTCCATCACCGATGACGGCCACAACGTTGTTCTTGCCGCCGGACAAATCGCGCGCGACAGCCATGCCAAGGCCGGCAGAAATCGAGGTTGAGGCATGGGCGGCGCCAAACGGGTCGTATTCGCTTTCAGCGCGCCTGGTGAAGCCCGACAGACCTCCGGCCTGTCGCAGGGTGCGGATGCGGTCACGTCGCCCGGTGAGAATTTTATGTGGATAGGCCTGATGCCCGACGTCCCAGATGATGCGGTCGCGCGGCGTGTCGAACACATAATGCAAGGCGACCGTAAGCTCGACCACACCGAGCCCGGCCCCCAGGTGCCCACCGGTCACGGAGACGGCGTCGATGGTCTCCAGACGCAGTTCGTCGGCGAGGCGGCGCAGGTCACTGACGGGCAATTTGCGCAGGTCTTCCGGCGTCTTGACCCGGTCGAGGAGCGTAAGAGGTTGGTTGTTGGTCAAGAGCTTTCCCAGAAACGGCCTGCAGCCGGATACGGCCACGCCGACCCAATCACATGTAGTGCGATGGCGCCATTACACCAGAATGGCGCTTCCCGCCAAACGCACGCGGATTGAGAATCCGACGCCTCGGGGACTACCAAGCGCTTGCTAGGCGTGCTTTACCATTCCTTTGTCCGTCCTTAAAAAATGAATGTCAGTCATCCTATGAGCCAGCAGACTGCCCCCGAAGCGCCCAAGACCAACCCGGAGACAATCGCCGCGCTGGAACGGCTCGTGCCGCGCTCGCGTCAGCTTGTGATTAGCGGCGTGACGCTCATCGTGCTGGGGACGGCGGCAATCACCATTCTCGCGATCTCAAACGTCGTTTCGCTGGTCCCGATCGGCCTCATTCTCCTCTTCGGGGCGTTTTTTGAGATAGGGATCGGCCATCACGCGCGCGCCGAGAATGGCCCTGTCACGCCCTGGCTCAAGTCCGGCATGCTGCTTGGGTTTGTTGGGCTTTGTACGGTCACGGCTCCGCTTATTCCCTCCATTCTTTTCACGATATTGACCGGCACGGCCCTGATGGCGGCGGGTTGGATGCGGCTGCGCGCGACCTCCTTCACGCCTCTTCAGAAGAAAAGCGCCGTCGTGCCGGTGACCGCCTCGTTGAGCGTTCTGATCGGCGTCCTGCTGATCACGCGCTGGTCGGGCGACAATATCACTGCGACGGGCAATCTGCTGGCGCTTGAGCTAATTGCCACCGGTTGGGGACTTGTCGGCCTCGGCCAGACCCTCAACCGATATCGCCGCAACTAAAGCTTTACTGCGGTCATTGAATTGCGGGCCCTTAGCCGCGTGGATAATTGATTATCGCGAGGGCATTGTGGTCTTTGAACGTTGACTCGGGCGATTGACGCGCGAATGTCACTCAGCGTGGGCGGAGATCCGGCGTTCCACCCGCGAGCAAAAAGGCGAAACCTGATGGCGAAATGGGTCTACAGCTTTGGTGACGGAAAGGCCGAAGGCCGCGGCGAATTGCGCAATCTGCTGGGCGGCAAAGGCGCCAACCTCGCAGAACTGGCGAATCTTGGCCTGCCCGTTCCGCCCGGATTCACCATCACAACCGAGGTCTGCACATGGTTTTACGCCAACGGCAAAACCTACCCGGACGAACTCGTCACGCAGATGAACGAGGCGCTGGCGAACGTCGGCAAGATCGCTGGCCGCACCTTTGGCGATCTGGAGAATCCGCTTCTCGTCTCCGTGCGCTCGGGCGGCCGCGCCTCCATGCCCGGCATGATGGACACCGTGCTCAATCTGGGTCTCAACGACCAGACCGTGGAAGCTGTGGCGAAAAGCTCTGGCGACGAGCGTTTTGCGTGGGATTCCTACCGCCGCTTCATCACCATGTATTCCAATGTGGTGCTCGACATCGCCCATCATAATTTCGAAGATATCCTCGACGAGTTCAAGGACCGCAAGGGTTACGAACTCGACACCGACATGACTGCGAGCGACTGGAAGCATGTCGTCGTCGATTACAAGAAGCGCGTCGAAGACGAATCCGGCAAGCCCTTCCCGCAAGATGCGCACGACCAATTGTGGGGAGCGATTGGCGCCGTATTTTCATCCTGGATGAACCAGCGAGCCATCACCTATCGCCGCCTTAACAACATCCCGGAAAGCTGGGGCACCGCCGTCAACGTGCAGGCGATGGTGTTTGGCAATATGGGCGAAACATCGGCGACCGGCGTCGCCTTTACGCGCAATCCCTCCACCGGCGCCAAGGAACTCTACGGCGAGTTCCTGATCAACGCGCAGGGCGAAGACGTTGTGGCGGGCATTCGCACACCGCAAAACATCACCGAAGTCGCGCGCATTGCAGCGGGCTCCGACAAGCCGTCGATGGAGACGGCCCTGCCCGAATGCTACGCGGAATTTGTTCGCGTGTCGCAGCTTCTGGAACAGCATTATCGCGACATGCAGGATCTGGAGTTCACCGTCGAGCGCGGCAAGCTGTGGATGCTGCAGACGCGCAACGGAAAACGCACGGGCAAGGCCGCGTTGCGCATCGCCGTGGAAATGGCGAACGAAGGCCTGATCACGACGGACGAGGCGATCCTCAAGGTCGATCCCGCCGCGCTCGACCAATTGCTTCATCCCACCATCGACCCCAAGGCCGAGCGCAAAATTGTGGCTACCGGCCTTCCCGCCTCGCCCGGCGCGGCGCGCGGCGAGATCGTGTTCAACTCGGAAGATGCGGAGGCCGCGAAAGCCGCTGGCCGCAGCGTTATTCTCGTGCGCGTGGAAACGAGCCCCGAAGATATTCACGGCATGCACGCGGCGGAAGGCATCCTCACGACGCGCGGCGGCATGACTTCGCACGCGGCCGTCGTGGCGCGCGGCATGGGCAAGCCGTGCGTATCGGGCGCGGGCCAGTTGCGCATCGATTACGCCGCCGGCTCCATGATCGCGATGGGCAAGCAATTTCGCAAGGGCGACATCATCACCATCGACGGATCGACTGGCCAGGTTCTCGAAGGCGCGGTCGCGATGCTGCAGCCCGAACTTTCAGGCGAGTTCGCAACACTGATGGTGTGGGCCGACAAGGCCCGCCGCATGAAAGTGCGCACCAACGCGGAGACGCCTGCGGATGCTCGCGCCGCGCGCGCTTTCGGCGCCGATGGCATTGGCCTTTGCCGCACCGAGCACATGTTCTTCAGCGACGAACGCATTATTGCTGTGCGCGAAATGATCCTCGCCGATGACGAAAAGGGTCGCCGCCTCGCGCTGGCGAAGCTTTTACCCATGCAGCGCAAGGACTTTGCGGATTTGTTCGAGATCATGTCCGGCCTGCCGGTGACGATCCGCCTGCTTGATCCGCCGCTGCACGAATTTCTGCCGCACACGGAAGCGGAAATCGCCGAAGTTGCGCAGGCGATGGGCGCGAGCGCCGAAAAGTTGAAGCAGCGCGCTAGCGAGTTGCATGAATTCAATCCGATGCTCGGCTTCCGCGGTGTGCGCATCGCCATCGCGTATCCTGAAATCGCGGAAATGCAGGCGCGCGCCATTTTCGAAGGCGCGGTCGAAGCAGGCCGCAAGACCGGCCAGCCGGTGACGGCGGAAATCATGGTGCCGCTCGTCATGGCGCGCGCAGAGCTTGATCTGATCAAGGCGCGCATCGACGCGATGGCGCAGGCCGTAATGACAGAAACCGGCGTGAGCGTGCCCTATCAGGTTGGCACGATGATCGAACTGCCGCGCGCCGCGCTTCTGGCCGGGCAAATTGCAGAGAGCGCCGAATTCTTCTCCTTCGGCACGAACGACCTCACGCAGACGGCGCTTGGCATTTCGCGCGACGACGCGGCGTCGTTCCTTGGGCCCTACACCGCCAAAGGCATTCTGGCGCACGATCCCTTCGTGACGCTCGATCAGGAAGGCGTGGGCGAACTTGTGAAGATCGCCGCCGAGCGCGGACGCAAGACGCGGCCAAATTTGAAGCTGGGAATCTGCGGTGAACACGGCGGCGACCCGGCCTCGATCCACTTCTGCGAAGGCGTGGGGCTCGATTACGTCTCATGTTCGCCGTTCCGCGTGCCGATTGCACGACTGGCCGCTGCGCAGGCGGCGCTGGGCAAGCAGGCGGCGAGCACGGCTTGATTTGACTATCGGAACCGCCCGCACCGACGCGAAATCGTGCTGATATTGACCCGCGCATAGGCTGCACCCCCACTGTCCCGAATTGAAACACGCGGCGCCTACCCCTGCGTAACGACCCCTAAAGCATAAAGCGCGATGATCCTTCCATGTTGCATTTGCGTGCGTGCGCGCGTTTGTTGTAGGGCGTCATGGGTCATTCCCGCGTTGGTTGGATGTTTGGCGCCGTTGCGCCCTGGTGCCTGGGTGTCGGGCTGGCCGTGTCTGTGCCCGCAGATGCAGGCGTTGACTCAACCATTGGCGCCAGCTTTTCTCCCGACATATTGACGCCCCGGCTGGACGCGCCCGACGATCTTGTGCCCGCTGCGGCGGGGCGCATTCACCTGGCTTACGCGGGCGGCCAAATGCCGTTTCGCGAGGCGCGCCTCAGCATTGGCGAAGCGCAGGATTTTGCTGAACGCCCGCCGGTTGAACATGAGCCGCGCCGCGATCTCAAGCCCAAGGCGGGCGCCTTTCCCGAGGCCAACGTTCAGGCTAAGGGCGACCCCTTTGTGGGCTTGCGACCAACGTTTGACGCTCGCCTTCGGGCTAACGGCGTCGACGGTTTTCGGCTGGCGGCGCTGACCTCCAGCGGTCGTTATCTCGCGTTTGAAGGGCTACAGGACAGCACAGATACGCTGGCGCAGATGGAAGCCACGCAGAAGCTGACGCCTGTGGTCTTGCCGGAAGGCGACACCGGCCGCTCGGCCCGTCCCGGCCGCACGGGCGTGTCGCCGCGTTCGCACATTGCAGGCTTGCGCGCTGGCGGAACGCGCCGCAGCGTGGACGGGTCCACGCCCCAGGTGGCGCGCGCCTTCGCCATGTCCTCGACAACGCCCGCGCCTTTCGACGAGCGTCTGCAGATCGTCTACGCGCCCGCCATTCTGGAAGCGATGGAGAAGGGCAAAGAGAGCCAGACCATCGCCCGCCAAGGCGCCCAAAACAGGCCTAATTACGCAGCGCTCGTGAACCAGCCGAACGGCGAGCGCGAAGAGCGTTGCCTTGCCGAGGCTATTTACTTTGAGGCGCGCAGCGAGCCCGTCGCGGGACAAGCCGCTGTCGCGCAGGTGGTGCTGAACCGCGCGAAAAGCGGGCTTTATCCCGCATCCATCTGCGGCGTCGTGTACCAGAACCGCCACCGCTATCTGGGCTGCCAATTCACCTTCGCATGCGAGGGCAAAGCCCTGCGCGTCACAGAACCCGAACCGTGGAAGATCGCATCACGCATCGCGCGCGAAGTGCTCGACGGCACAACCTTTCTCGCAGACGTGGGCGGCTCAACGCACTACCACGCCAATTATGTGAACCCACGCTGGGCCAAGCGACTGAAGAAGATGGACACGATCGGCAGCCACATCTTCTACAAGTTGAAGCCCGGGCAGACGTGAGGCGGCGGCGGCGCCGCCTCAGTTCCTAACGGGCGAATAAACGCCTGTTTCTATTTTCCCGAAGGCTTCAGAATTTCCTTCAGCCGCGCAATGACGGGCGCTGGCGTCGCGTCAATATCGGCCAGCAGTTTCTGCATGTCCTCGCCATTTGTCGGCGACGGCGCTTCGCCCATGAGCTTGGTGAACTCGCCCATGTAGGCCACATCCTTCATCGTGTCCGCGAACGCCTTGCGCATCTCTCGTGCGCGATCGGCGGCGACGCCGGGAGGCGCGAGATACGGCCGCGTGATGTTTTGCGGCGCGACGAGCACCTTCATCAATTGCTTGCCGGCCTGATCGGGAATGAGATCAATGGCGAGCGGCACGTCCATCGCTTCAGGGTGCTTTTCAAGCGCAAGCTGCACGAGGAAGTTGAGCTTCTTGTCGCGCACCCAGTCAGGTTTGGCGGACTTAAGGCTCGACCAGCCCCAACCGCAGCGCCCATCCGTCTCGCCGCGCTCGATGGCGACGACAGTCTCCTGCGTGCCAACGTAACCGCTGATGAGCCGAAATTTCGTGCCAAGGGTCGCGTTCAGCGCCAGCGGGAAAATATCCGTTGATGAGGCTGCGCCCGTGCCCGCAACTGTCGATTCACGCTCCATTGCATCCTTGATCGTTTTGATCGGCGACTCGTGCCACGTCGCGCAGAAGCTTGCGTCCTTCTCAAGCGCGCCGATGGCGGTGAAATCGCTGATCTTGTAGTCGACCTTGCGGGCTGAAATCAGTGGCTCGATGATCGGGCCTGTTGCAAAGGCGCCGATATACGTGGCGTCCTTTGGCGCGACCTGACGCAGATGTTCGAGCAGACGCACGCCGCCAGCGCCGGGCATCAGCGCGACGTTGACCTGCGGCTTGCCTGCGATGTGGGCGCTGAGAAAGCGCGAGACCATGCGGGCGCCAATGTCGATGCCACCGCCAGCGGTGCCGCCAACTGCGAGGGTGATCACCTTGCCCTTGAAGTAGCCATCCTCCTGCGCGTGCGCTGCGCCAGACGCTACGATCGATACGGCGCCAAGAAGCATGGCGCGCAATGTTAGGGTCATTTTTCCCTCCCTCTTTTTTGAAGATGTCTCCATCTTGCACAGGCGCGGCCCATCGCCAAGAGGCGCGGAGCGCTCAAAGGATCAGGCGCGGGGCGCCCACCGGATCAGGCGCGGGGCGCCCACCGGATCAGGCGCGGGGCTGCTGTCAAATCAATCGCCGCGCGCGTGCGCCGCGACCTTCAGCATGACGC
This sequence comes from Beijerinckiaceae bacterium, assembly GCA_947498445.1. GTDB lineage: Bacteria > Pseudomonadota > Alphaproteobacteria > Rhizobiales > Beijerinckiaceae > Terripilifer. The sequence continues at coordinate 3,488 of CANMLK010000030.1, read as the reverse complement.
TCGGCAGCGCTTCCATTTGCTCAAGCTTGTCTTCAAGGCGCCAGCGGCATCCCTCGGGCGCGTCCATGTGCGCGGCGACGTCGGCGCGAAACACGACAAGCGACAGGGCAAAATGGGTGAACACGTGCTCCACCTCCCCCGCAAGCCTGCGCCAGCGCGCTGTCAGCGGCGCCAATTCGCGCGCGGTCTTCATGTCGAAATCAACGCTCCACGGCGCGCCGGGAAACTCGCTCATGCCGCCTAGCAGGCCCTTGGGGGGGCGCGTGCGAACCAGCACGCAACCATCCACGCGCCGGGCGTAGAAAATGGCGCCGAAGCGACGCGGACGCTCCACCTTGGGCGCGCGCACGGGAAAGCGCTCCTGCTCGCCGTTGACGCGCGCGGTGCAAAGATCCATCAGCGGGCATATGGCGCAGGCGGGCTTTCGCGGCGTACAGATCGTGGCGCCAAGATCCATCATCGCCTGCGCGAAATCGCCTGCGCGCTCGTTCGGCGTCATCTCGTCGGCACGGTCGCGAATGAGCGGCTTGGCTGCGGGCATCGCCTCGCTGATGGAAAAGAGCCGCGCCACCACGCGCTCCACATTGCCGTCCACAACCACGGCCCGCTGGCCGAACGCAATCGCCGCGATGGCCGCTGATGTGTAGGGGCCGATGCCCGGCAGCGCGCGCAGGCCCGCCTCGTCGCCGGGAAACACCCCGCCAAGATCGGCCGCCACCGACTTGGCGCAGGCGTGCAGATTGCGGGCGCGGCTGTAATAGCCAAGTCCCGCCCATTCTTTCATCACGTCTTCAACCGGCGCCGCAGCCAGATCGCCAACCGTCGGCCAGACGTGCAGAAAGCGCAGATAATAAGGCTTTACCGCCTGTACGGTCGTTTGCTGGAGCATGATTTCAGACAGCCAGACCGCGTATGGGTCCGCCCGTTCGCCCGGCTCAGCGCGCCACGGCAGGCTGCGCCTTGAGCGGTCATACCAGGCAAGCAGCAGCGGCGCCGCCTTGTTGCGCTTTCCGCCGCGCGCGGCGCGGGGTAGCATCGCGTCAGAGCGAGGCGACATCAACGCCCGCGCATCGTGGTCTGAGGAAAAGGGCGAGCTTCATGCACAACAGCTTTATACCCCCGGAGGTTGTCGAGCGCGTCATCAAGCGGCGCGGCCGCGAGCATATTCACGACGATCTGACGCCAAGCAAGACGGCGCTCGTCGTGGTCGACATGCAGAACGCCTTCATGCCCGGCCCCCTCGCCCACAGCCCGTGCGAAATGGCGGAAAAAATCATCCCGCAAATCAACCGGCTGGCGCAGGCCGTGCGCGAGACCGGCGGCGTCGTGGTGTGGATCCAGACCGCGTGCACGAAGGGCGACATCATCGGCTGGTCCAACTCCATCAAGATCACGCGGCCCGAGCGCGCGGCAATGCGCGCCAAGGCTCTGGCGCGCGGCTCGGATGGATACGCGCTGCATCCCGACATGGACGCCAGGCCCGATGATCTTTTCATCGAAAAGCATCGCTTCTCGGCGTTCATTCAAGGCTCGTCCTATCTCGACTCAGTGCTGCGCGATCTGGGCGTCGACACTGTGCTAGTCACGGGCACGGTGACGAACGTGTGCTGCGAATCCACGGCGCGCGACGCGATGATGCTGAATTACAAGGTTGTGATGGTCAGCGATTGCAACGCCGCCGACAACGACGAGGAGCATAACGCCAGCTTGCGCGCGATCTACCTGACGTTTGGCGACGTGATGGATTCGGCCATGACGATTGATATTCTGCGCCGGCGCAGCAATGCGCGGGCTGCCGAGTAGCGGGGGGACCGGTGCGCAACGCACCGCCCTATGCTACCCTCCCACCATGTCCCTGCCCCCGAAGCGAAAGCCATCGCGCCCCACGTCGCTTGCCGAGCTGATCGGCAAGGCGCTTGATCCCGTGATCGCCAAACAGGGGTTTGGCGAGAGCGACGTCATTCTCCATTGGCGCGACATTGCCGGGGCGCGGCTGGCCGCTGTCAGCGATCCCATCCGCCTGCAATGGCCGCCGCGCCCGCCCGGCCGCTCGCCCGAGGCGCCGCCGGATGCAGCGACGCTTGTCGTGCGAATCGAGGGCGCCTTTGCGCTGGATCTGCAGCATCTGGCGCCGCTCCTCATCGAGCGGGTGAACGCCCGGCTGGGGTGGAAATGCGTTGGGCGCATCAGCATCCGGCAGGGACCGTCCCACCGGGCGCCCGTGCGGCCTGTGCGCCGCCCTCCAGACCCGCAGGCGGCGCGCGAGGCGCAGGAGGCCGTCGCCTCCATTGAGGACGAGGGGCTGCGCGCCGCGTTGGCGCGTCTGGGCGCCGGGGCCCTGACCGACAGCCGCCAGCGCTGAAACATCCCCCCCATCAGCGATGACATTCGCGCGACCAGACGAATTTCGCCAACGCCCCGCTTGCCCGCGACCCTCGACTTACCACAATGTGAGACCTATTCAGCCTCCTAGACTCAGCGTAGCCGGTTCGCTTCTGCCAATCGCTTCTGCCAATCGCTCCAGAAACGGGACACGACATGACGACTTTTCGCACGACCCGCCGCCGTTTTCTTGAACTCGCCGGAACGGGCGCTGCGCTCGCCTCCTTCCCCGGTCTTATCGCCCCGGCGTTTGCGCAAGCGGCAGCGGTCTCACGCGAAGCGCTGATGAAGGAAGGCCCGCTGCCAGACCTCTGGATGGGCGCAAAGGACGCGCCGGTCACGATAATAGAATACGCCTCGACCACCTGCTCCCATTGCGCGGCGTTTCACGGCGGCACCTTCAAGGAGTTGAAGGACAAGTACATCGACACCGGCAAGGTGCGTTTCGTGCTGCGCGAATTTGCGCTGAACCCGGTGGACATGGCCGCCTACATGCTGGCGCGCTGCTCCGACGACCGTCGCGACGCCGTGGTGGGACTGCTGTTCTCGCAACAAAAGATTTGGCTCACGGACAAGCCGCTCGCGCCCCTCAGCCAGATTTTGCGCCAGACGGGCATGTCGCAGGAGAGATTCGAAGCCTGTCTCAAGGACAAGGAGCTTTACGACAAACTGGCGGAAGCGCGCGATCTTGCGGCGAAGGAATATGGCGTCAGCTCGACCCCGACATTCTTTGTCAACGGGACGCGTGTTGTCGGCAACGTGACGCTCGCAGAAATGGAAAAGCTGATCCTTCCCGCCATCAAGACCTGAGCGGAGCCCCCAAAGCGGGCGTTTCACACAGGAAAATAGCCTCCACGGCTTGCGTCGCGCGGACGTTTGTGACGGCTTAGAGCCTGCTTCCCGCAGGATTGGCCAGCGTTACGGACAAGGCGCGGGCAAGCAAATAGCAGCGGTTCGGCGCGCTTTTGCGCAGTCGGTCGTTCGTCGTTCCATGGACCCCTTGCGCGAGGGGTCCGCGTGGGGATGTGAGTACATGAAATTCAACCGGTTGAGGCTCGTTGGCATCAAAAGTTTCTGCGAAGGGACCGATTTCCAGATCGAGCCCG
>CANMLK010000029.1 GCA_947498445.1 Beijerinckiaceae bacterium | reverse complement strand
CCCGCACACCGGCTTGCCGAGTTGCTGCCCTGGAACTGGAAGCAGCAAGTCGCGACCGCCGCCTCTCAGGCCGCCTGAACAGCATTCACCAATGCAGTGAGCCCAATAAAGCGCAAACGGCTAACCTGCGGCCCAGGCCGGATGGCTACGAAATAGCCAACGTACTCAGGCCATTTTGTATCTGCTCTGAAATCTGCGGCTGATGATTTGACTTCAACGATGATCACGCGGCCTGAACCAGACATCCCAACAATGTCTGCGCGCCGTCCGTTCGGTAGAACAAGTTCGCAAACGCTTGAGTATCCTGTTGTCGCAAGCAGGCGACGAACTCCACGTGTGATCCTTTCCGCCGCCCGGCAAGCCTCCAGTGCTTCAGTTTCAAGTAGCGAACCCGGACTCACGCAAAATCCTCCGGCCTCGGCTTTGAAAGCGCAAGTGCGGGCCCCTCCATCGTCTCGTACAAATGGAAAACTATTCCGAACGCCTTTGTCATGGCCTTGCTGAGAATAACTTTCTTGGGCGCGTCATCTGCAACTTTGCGACCCCTTTCAAGGAGAATTGCGCGTGTTGCAAATCTGGTGGCTAGGGCCACATCATGCAGCACTGCGATCACAGGCCGACCAGACCGCGCTCGCGCCGCTAGCAGCTCGAGAATTTTAATCTGCCCCGCAGGATCAAGAGCCGCAGTAGGTTCATCAACCAGCAAGACTGGAGCGCGACTAAGGAGAGCCCGCGCAAGAAGCACGCGTGAACGTTCTCCTCCCGACAGCGAGTTGACAGGACGATCCGTCAACCGCTCCAGTCCGCACTCCCACAAGATCTCCGCCATCAGCCCCGCAGCGTCTCTGGAGATTTTGATTGTTGCGCCTGGCTGATCATCAAGCCCCATCGCAACAACGTCGCGCACAGGCATTGGCCACGAGATTTCGCGATCTTGTGATAGATACGCGAAATAGTTTTTTCGCTCATCGCCGGTTAAGCCCGCGATTGGCCGGAACCTGGCTTTCGCTCCGCCCAGGGATGGGATGATGCCGGCCATGGCGCGTAACAAGGTCGATTTGCCTGCGCCGTTCGGCCCCAAAATCGCGACGAAATCGCACTTGTCGAGCCTCAGATCGATGTTTTCGAGTGCTAAATAACTGCCTAGTTTCACACTGACGCAGGTCCAGCTGACAACAGGATCGTTATCAGATTCGTCGTCCTCCGACATCCTGGTCATGGCCGCAGGCTTCCAAACATCGCACGGCGAAACGTAACGAGATAAAGAAAGAACGGAGCTCCCAGCACAGCAGTGACTACGCCGACAGGAATTTCATTTGTGGAGGGAATAAGCCGGACCACCACATCGGCGCCGGTGGTCAGAATCGCGCCGCAAAGAACCGATGGGAGCAAAATTGCTTTTGGATCGCCGTTGCAAAACGGACGAGCAAAGTGCGGAGCCATCAAACCGACGAACCCGATTGCCCCACTTACTGCGGTCGTTGCGCCAATGATCATGGAGAGCGCTGCCGCCGTGTATACCGTCGTTCTAAGCGGACTGTAACCCATGGAAATGGCCGTATCCTCGCCCAAAGTCAGCGCCCTGAAAGACTTTCCGCATAACAGGATGATCGCGCTTCCCATCACAAGGGGCGGAAGCGAAAGCGCGATATGGGCGACGGAACGATCGGCAAACGATCCCATCAACCAGAAAACGATTTCAGCCATCGCAAACGGATTGGGCGAAAGGCTCAACGCCATCGAAACACCAGCGCTGCAAAGGCTCCCGACCGCGACGCCAGCGAGCAATACGGCTATGATAGAAAAATGCTTTCTGGCAAGAAGCAATATCACAGCGAGACAAGCAGCAGCTCCACCGATGGCTGCGCCCAGCAGGAGCGGCGAACTTGCGTCCGCGTGATTGAAATAGAGCATAATGACTGCGCCAAGGGCAGCAGCTTGCGGCGCGCCAAAGATTGCCGGGTCGGCCAATGGGTTCCGCGTTAAGGATTGAGCCGCGGCGCCACAAAGTCCCAGTGCTCCTCCGACGGCAAGCGAGATAATGAGTCGCGGCAGGCGAATTTCCTGCATCACGATCGCATTATCACTCGTTCCGAACATGAGTGCTTCAAAAGCCTCCGTCAGCCGAATTTGCGCAGGACCGGTAAAAAGTGATGCGGCAATCAAAGACGCCAGCAACAACAAGAGAACAGCAATAAATACGCAACGCTCACGAGCAGCATGGGAAAAGTCGTCTATGAGTGCTTGTGGACTACCTTTCACAATTTTTCCCATGTGACTTTGAGGACTACCAGCTTACCTTCACCCCAGCATAAACGGATCGCCCCGCAACGCCATAGTTGAGGACTTCTTCGTAACGTTCGTTGGTGAGATTTTCCAGCCGCAGGAAGGCCTGAAGGTTTTCATTGATCCGATAATTGCCTCTCATGTCGATACGAAGATATCCGGGGTTAAGCACCCCTGGCGCGAAGGCCGAATCCAGCCGTTCACCAACAAAAATGGCGCGCGCTTCCAACTCAACCTTGGGAATCCCCATGTATGTCAGTGAAACACCCCCCTTGTTCTGCGGTCGGCGGGGTAGAGGCTGCCCAGTCGTTTCATTGATTGCCGATGAGTATGTGTACGATAGCCGAGCTTTCCATTCCCCCGGTACGAGAACAAACTCTGCACTCGTTTCCAATCCTTTGATCCGAGCTTCAGCGATATTGTAATAGCGATACGGCCAGACGGACCAATCGATGTCGATGAGGTTGTTATATCTTGTGTCGAACCACGTGGCAGACAGGTTTACGCGACCATCGAACAGTCGCTGATCAAATCCCAAATCATAACCGAAGTTTTCCTCAGGTTTCAGGCCGAGGTTTCCGTACTCACTGAAGCGTTGATACAGCGATGGCGCCTTCGCGCCTGTCCCTGCGCTGGCTCGCAGCTTGGTGTCCGTTTCATGAAGGCGATAAGCCAGAGTCGCCCGCCACGTTGGGAAGACGTTGACGCCTTCTACCGCATCAACGCGCGCGCCCAGCGACAGATCCAGCCGTGAGCCCAGCGAAAATTGATGCAGCACGAACGCGGAATGCGTTGACTGCGATCCGCCGAGGGGCTGCGCAGAAAATGATGAACCGCCCACACCATCCTGGCGGTTCTCAGCTTCTTCGCGTTCAGTTCTTCCACCAATGATAAGCGTCCCAAGCGCACCCAGCTTGATGTCGCCTTGGTACTCGAGGCCGAACCTGCGACTATTAAACCTTGACCGGCACTGGAGGGTGACGCCAGCGATCGCGTCGTAGCACGAACTGTCGAAACCGATACGATTGTTCCAATTGCCATAAAGCGTCAGCGCATTACGCATTCTCCCATCAAAGGCATCTGCAGACGCCTTTATAAATGCGGTTGTAACGTCCGACTTTCCACGATTGAACGATGTGTCTCGAAGAGCGATCTGCTTGCCGGGATCAGGGTCGTAGGCGCTGGGATCGTCGTAACGTAACCAGAGTTGGTGCCGGGAAAATCCGAAATCGAAATTGAGATCGCCAATTCTGTGGGAGATACGCGCGCTGCCTGCAATCTTGTCAGACTTGTCTCGCTCCATTCCTCCGGGGTAATTCGCCTCTATGCGCGGGATGCGATAGCCATAACTTGAAAAACCGTTGGTATGGAAACCGGATATGGCGAACGCATACGATGTTACGTCAGTGGCTCCGGACATTTCAGCGCGTGTAAAAATGGTTCCGTAGCTTCCTCCCTCGATCGTCACGGATCGGGATGGTGTACGAGAACCTTTGCGCGTAATTATATTGACTACGCCGCCCATTGCGTCTGAGCCGTACAGCGCCGACTGCGGGCCGCGCAACACTTCTATGCGCTCGATATCGGTCAACGCGATTGAGGCGAAGTTGAATTCACCAGCGGTGGATGAGGGATCGCCGATGCGAATTCCGTCCATCAACACCAGTGTCTGGCCCGCTTCGCTGCCACGGATACGCACGATTGACAGGCCGCCTGCGCCCCCTTGCTCACTGACGTCGACTCCAGGAGTAAGGCGGAGCGCATCCGCGAGATTCCGCACGCCGTAAGCTTCTATCTGCCCGGAATCTATGACAGAAATGGCGCTGCCAGATCTCGCCATCTCCAATGGAGAACGAGCCGCCGTTATTACAATTTCTGGCGCTAGTTCTCGTCCCTCTGGAAGGGGCTGCGAAAACGCGAAAGTCGATATTGTGGAGAAAACAGAGACAAATGTCGGCAAGCGGCCAAGGCGAATCATAGAATCTCCAAACCGTCCCGCCGACGGTTGAATGAGTTGCACAATCGCTTGGCCGGTCTCCTGGCTCACGGCTCTATGTCAGCTTGCGTCTTCCCGGGAAAATTTTCCCCAGTGACTTGTTGCAAGCGTGGCTCGCCGTTTACAGTTGCGGGGGCAGCTGCGGCGTAGGGATTTCTCCCGCACCGCATTCCCGTTTCACCCTTTCGGGCACCAAACGCTCGAGAACAATAAGGCGACAATGTTTCGTTGGCAATGTGTTTCCGGGGACTTATGCACTTGACTTGTTTTCATCGGCTGGCGTTCGCATGGGGATTAATTGCTGCAGTCGCAGCGGCGCATCCAATCTTGGCTGCTGAGCTTGCTCCACCCGAACGCATTGTCTCCATTAATCTATGCGCCGACCAGATGCTCTTGAAGCTGGCAAATCCTGGTAGCGTCACGGCGCTCGGTCCTTTCGCCCGTGATCCGCTCCTTTCGTTTCTGGCGGACCGTGCGCAAGCATTTCCCCAAGTGAGCAATCGTACTGAGAACCTTCTTCACGTCGAAGCAGACGCAATCGTCGTCGGACCGTTCGACAACATGTACATGCGCGGAGTCCTGCGGCGGCGAGGCATAAAGGAAATTATTGTTGGTCGCTGGGTGAGCTTGAGCGAAGTCAAGCAAGGCATCAAAAACTTTTCTAATACGATTGGCGTAGAGGCCGCAGGGTCGATGCTTATCAGCGAAATTGAAATCGCAGTGGCGGACCTGAGAGGCCTGGTGAAAGGCGATCGTCCCCAGACCTTCCTTCTTCTTCACCGCCGTGGCTATGTCGGTGAAGGAGAAATCGTATCTGAGCTGTTGGAGATTGCCGGACTTATCAATGCAGCGAAAGGCGCTGCCGCACAATTCATGAGTGTCGAATCCGTCGTAGCATTGCGGCCCTCTCTTCTCGTCGTCAGCGGGCGTGATGTGAGAGCGGAAGACAGGGGCCTTGAGCTTCTGGAGCACCCGGCTTTGACGCGCCTGTATCCACCGAGCCGCCGCATCACGACGCCAGATCGGCTCACAATTTGCGGTGGTCCTTCCACGCCGTCTCTGATCCGGCATTTGAAGAGTGAGTTGATGGAATGGGGACGGAAACGATGAACTATTTTTTGGTATGTGCTAGCTTTTGGCAGACAAGGCTTCTCATTCGTCACTCATCATGAACCCGGTCTTTTCAGAACTCCCCAACACTATTTTCGACGTCATGTCGGGGCTCGCCCGGGAGCTGGGAGCGATTAATCTCGGCCAGGGCTTTCCGGATGATCCGGGCCCCGAAGATGTACGGCGCAAAGCGGCTGACGCCGTACTGCACGGCTGGAACCAATATCCGCCCATGATGGGATTGCCTGAACTTCGTCAGGCTATAGCGGCGCATTACGCGCGCTTTCAGGCTGTCGATCTGGACGCCACGAAAGAGACAATGGTGACGTCCGGGGCCACCGAGGCGCTGGCGGCTGCGATGTTTGCGGTCGTGTCGCCGGGTGACGAAGTTGTTTTATTTCAACCAATGTATGACGCGTATCTCCCACTCGTGTTGCGGGCAGGCGGAATTCCTCGCTTTGTTAATTTGCGGCCGCCACAATGGACGTTCACGCGAGCGGATCTGGAGGCGGCGTTCACCCCTCGCACCCGTGCGGTTCTCTTTAATAATCCGCTGAATCCTTGCGCCACAATCTTTCCCGACGAGCAATTGGCGCTTCTGGCGGAATTCTGCCAACGTTTCGACGCGACGGCCATTTGCGATGAAGTGTGGGAGCACGTCATATTTGATGACCGGCGTTTTACCAGCATGCTGACAGTGGCCGGGATGCGCGACCGTACAATCAAAATTGGCTCCGCCGGGAAAATATTTTCACTTACGGGCTGGAAGGTGGGGCTGGTTGCGGCCGCGCCAGATCTGATGAAGGTCATTTCAAAAGCCCATCAGTTTCTGACGTTCACGACCCCCCCGAACCTTCAGATCGCAGTCGCGTACGGGCTTGCGAAGGACGAAAGTTACTTCACCGAAATGCGGTTACGCTTTCAGCAAAGTCGCGACCGCTTTGTGTTGGAATTGAATGCAATGGGCTTCAAGCCGATGCACAATCACGGGACGTATTTCGTCAACGTCGATATCCGCGACATTCAGGGCGTGGACGATACCGCGTTCGCAAACCGCCTCGTGCGAGAGTTCGGCGTCGCTTCGATTCCGGTGTCTGCGTTTTATGCGCAGGAGCCAAATCGGTCGACGGTGCGGTTCTGCTTCGCCAAATCGGACTCAACGCTTGATGAGGGGCTTATCAGGTTGCGCCGCGCCGCGCGGGCATTCGGCTTGAGAGGATGAAGATGAGAAAGCTCTGTTATCTGCTCGGTGCACTGGCGTTGTCGATCTCGGCAGCAAGCGCTCAGCAGCGAGTTGTTCACGTCTACAACTGGTCCGATTATGTCGACGCAAAGCTCATTGACGAGTTCACCAGGGAAACCGGCATCAAGGTCATTTACGACACGTACGACTCAAATGAGACATTGGAGGCAAAGCTTCTCGCTGGGCGCAGCGGCTACGATCTCGTTGCACCCTCGGGGACATTCCTCCAGCGCCAGATACAATCAGGCCTCTATCGTCCCTTAGACCGATCCAAACTTTCAAACGCCAAACATCTATGGCCCGAAGTCGACGCGCGCCTGGCTGTTTACGATCCCGGCAATCAACATGCAGTGAACTACATGTGGTTTACCACGGGCATCGCTTACGACGTGGCCAAGGCAAAAACCCGAATAGGCGATCAACCGCTGAACACATGGGACATTCTTTTCAAACCCGATCTTCTTCGAAAGTTTGCCGACTGCGGCGTTTACGTGCTGGACAGCCCGGAAGACCTTTTCGCAATCGCGCTGCGCTATTTAAAGCTAAACCCCGACTCGAAGGTTCCCGGTGACATTGCCAAGGCCAGCGCACTGCTTCAGCGGATCCGGCCGTCCGTTCGCCGCTTTCATTCGTCAGAATACATTAACGGTCTGGCAAACGGTGACATCTGCCTCGCAGTCGCCTGGTCTGGAGACAGTTTCCAGGCCAAGAATCGCGCTCGCGAAGCCGGGAACGGAATCGAAATCGGTTACGTCATTCCGCGTGAGGGAACCCTCATGTCGATGGATAACTTTGCCATTCCCAAAGATGCGGTGAATGTCGAAGAAGCTTACGCTTTCATCGATTTCCTGTTGCGGCCAGAGAATGCCGCCCGCAATACGACTGCATCCAATTTTGCCAATGGAGTATTGGCTGCCGCGTCGATGATCCTGCCGGAGATCATCCAGAATAAAGCGATCTACCCGGACGACGAGGTGATGAGCCGGCTTTTCACGGTCTCCCCTCCCGACCGCCAGACGCAGCGCACGATCACGCGAGAATGGACGCGAATCAAGACTGGCAGATAAGGCTGAAAGCCTGCCCGTATAGAGGACAGGCCCTAGCTTACTGCTCCGTCAGCATTCTCTTGAGAAGCTCAATCTCTTCCGAGAGGACGCCATCAATCTTCGCAAGCGACTCAATCTTTCTGACTGCGTGGAGAACCGTTGTGTGATCGCGCCCTCCAAAGCGACGGCCAATTTCCGGCAGGGACCGCAGTGTCAGAACTTTCGAAAGATACATCGCAATTTGCCGAGGCCGGACGACCGTTGCAGTCCGACGCGATGACAGAATGTCAGGGCGCGAAATGCTGTAGTGGCTGGCGACGAGCTTTTGGATGTCCTCAATCTTTACGCGCTTGGGCTCGCGCACGCGGATCAGATCGCGAATGGCCTGTTCAGCGGTTTCTATCGTGAGCGGAATCCCCGTCAACGTAGCATGCGCTATGAGCCGGTTGACTGCGCCATCCAGATCTCTGCCATTGGTCTGGATAGCCCCAGCAATGTAACGGATGACAGTCGGAGGAACATCAAACCCCGGCTGTAACGCCTTGGCGGCCTGAACTCGCGCTTCGATAACTTTGACACGCAATTGTTCGTCGAAGGGCTTCATCTCGACGCAAAGGCCACCCGACAGCCGCGATCTCACCCGTTCATCAAGGCTATCCAGCTCCGAAGGTGGGCGATCTGCAGCAATCACAACCTGCTTGCCAGCATCAATGAGCGCGTTCAGCGTATGGCAAAATTCTTGGGGAATCGATTTGCCGCGCAGGAACTGAACATCGTCAATGATAAGTTTGTCGATGGAGCGAAGGCGTTCCTTGTATGCGATAGCCGTGTGTGCGCGGAGTGCGGACACAAACCCGTACATGAACCTTTCCGCAGTCAGATAGATTGTGCGCTGCCCACCTGCGAGAGCAGTCTGCGCAATTGCCTGAATGAGATGCGTCTTACCCAGGCCGACCCCAGCGTGGATGTAGAGCGGATTATATTGCGCGGGTTCATTGGCCGACGCAGTGCCGATGCGATGAGCAGCGGCATGTGCAAGACGGTTGGAGTCGCCGACAAGGAAAGCGTCGAAGGTGAAACGCCGATCCAGCGGGGCGCCGATAAGTCCAGCATCTTCCGGCTGAGCAGGACGGAACATCACTGCTGCGTCGCCTTGTAGGAAGCTGGTCTTGGCGCTCGCATCGTCCTGCGACTTCATCGCAGATGTTGCCACAAGCTGCGCCGGGCTTCGTCCAACCACGCGACGCGCAACGGCGCGCACCTCAATCACGACACCACGGACCTCAGACAATTCAGCGGAGACCACTGGAGTTAGCCTGTCATTGTAGTGGGATTGAATCCAGCTCTTGAGAAATTTTGTGGGCACTGAGCAGTGAGCAATTCCATGCTCAATGCGATCAAGTTCAAGCCGCGCAAACCACGATGAGTAGACGTCTTCGCCAAACTCCGCTCGGAGTCGTTGGCAGACCCGCGCCCATGCAGCAATCTGCCTGGCCGCGTCGGGTGGAATGAGCTCGTTATCTACACTTCCGGTTATCTCGCGTAGTGCCGCCATTTTCGATGCCTGAATATTCTTGCGTGCGCCGGTTTGAGCGGCGCTCGGAAAACAAAAACAACTCCGAGTCATGAGGACGCTCGCGCAAAACCTCGTTCATCGGCGAAGGGGTGTTAGATAAAATTTTGAGTTGCTGTTACGCCCCGCCGCTGCCTTTCGGCAATCGCGACAGTGACGTGCTGATGACCTTTGGGAAGATCGCTGCGATAGTGGCCGTATCTGCGATAGTCATAGGTCCCCCAATCCGCGCAATGAATTACGCGGTCCTTCTCGGATCGAAGTTTCAATCAAACGCACGTTTTCTGCCGTGCGCAGCGCGCCCAACAGCAGAGCATCTCCAGAGCAAGTCCCAGTCAACAGCCGCATAGGTCGCAATCTGAAATGTTGCGTTTGAATGCTGCTACCACAACGGGGGTCTGGAGAGCTCGACACTCCAAACATACACGCCGTCGCAGCTTTCGCAACACGTCGAAACCGCGCTCTGATCGCTGCGATCTTTCATTTGCGATCGCTTTCGCGATTGACGACGTTAAGCGACTGATTCAATCGCGGATGACACCACCAATCGGAACGTCAGCGGGCTCTTGCAGAAGTTAAATTTGAGCATAGTGCGCGGCGCAATGTCGGCTCGGCGCTACGTTCGACCATCAGTGAGGGCCTTTACTCGGCAACCCGTTGAATCGCAGTCACATTAATTGAGCGATCGACCGACGGATTCAAGAGCCGCGCGGATGCCACACATCGACAACAAAAAAGCCTGGAGTTTCCTCCAGGCTTGAAGCGATGGCATTCCAAGAAACCGTTCTTAGCTCGCGAGAGCCTTCACGCGAGCCGACAAGCGAGAGACGCTCCGTGACGCGGTGTTCTTGTGAACGACGCCCTTTTGGGCAGCGCGCATCATGATCGGCTCGGCGGTTGCAAAAGCTTCGCGCGCGGCATTGGCGTCGCCGCTGGCGATTGCTTCTTCAACCTTCCGGACGAAGGTGCGCATCTTGCTGCGGCGCGAGCGATTGACCGCGGTGCGACGCGCGATTTTCCGGACGGCTTTCTTAGCCGAAGTGGTGTTAGCCATTTCCTGAACCTCTAGAAGCCACAAGGCGACAATGCCGTGGGCGCGAAAAACTAAGCGCTCGCCATTCAGCGAGCCTTGGGCGGGCTTATACTTGCTAAGCCCCGTCCCCGTCAATCAGGCGAAGACGACGTCGTGTCCTCAGAGCCCCTCGAACAGCGCCGTGGACAGATAGCGCTCGGCGAAAGACGGAATGATGATGACAATGTTCTTGCCATCCATTTCTGGCCGACCGCCAACCTCGATGGCCGCAGCGAGAGCCGCGCCGGACGATATCCCCACCGGGATGCCCTCAAGTCGCGCCAGTTGCCTGGCGATCTCGAACGCCGTCTGGTTGCCAACAGTGACAACCTCGTCGATCACGGACCTATCTAGGACAGAGGGCACGAACCCGGCCCCGATTCCTTGAATTTTGTGCGGACCCGGCGAACCGCCCGACAGAACTGGAGAGTCTTCTGGTTCAACCGCGATGATTTTCACGCCCGGCTTGCGAGCCTTCAAGACTTGCCCCACTCCGGTGATCGTGCCGCCAGTGCCAACGCCCGAAACGAAGACGTCGACCTCTCCAGCAGTGTCGTTCCAGATCTCCTCCGCCGTGGTGCGGCGATGAATCTCTGGGTTGGCCGGGTTTTCAAACTGCTGCGGAATAATCGCTCCGGGCGTGGCTGCGACGATTTCCTGAGCCTTGGCGATGGCTCCCTTCATGCCTTGCGCGGCAGGCGTGAGCACAAGCTCGGCGCCCAGCAGCGCAAGCATCTTCCGCCGCTCCAGAGACATCGAGTCCGGCATCACAAGCATCAATCGATACCCTCGCGCGGCCGCCACGAAAGCCAAGGCGATCCCGGTGTTTCCGGAGGTGGGTTCGACGAGAACAGTGTTGGCCGGATCAATACGTCCCTCAGCCTCAAGGGCATCGATCATATTCACGCCGATGCGGTCTTTCACGCTCCCGATCGGGTTGAAGAATTCAAGCTTCGCCAGCAGGATGGCTTTTATCCCGCGGTTCTGTTCGATCCGCTTCAGCCGGACCAGCGGAGTGTCGCCGATGGTTTCAGTAATCGAACCGTAGATTCGTCCGCGTCCAGGTTGCGACATAGCCATGTGCAGCTCCTCCCGATCTGGTTATATTATACGAAAAATATTTGTTCTTGCAATCTTTCGACGAATTCAGATTGTAAAATCCACCGTCGGGGCGCTGCTCTGGAAAACGTCGGCCTTCTGAGACCGGTTACAAAGGTCTTCAACAGTAACGCTGTCGAGAGCGGCCATCAGGCCCGCCCCGGCGTCCACCACCATCGGCGCCACAACACTGGAGATCAATTTCGACGAATTGGCCGCAGTGACGTCGTCGGATTCCTCGCTGAGAATAGCGACGCGGACAATTTCGCCCATGGTGATCCGCCGCCGCTCGCGGGCAAGCTCATAACCACCTTTGGGGCCCCGTACGCCCTTCAGGATGCTGGCCCGAACCAGTGATTGAAGGAGCGTTTCAAGATGACGCGGAGGAAGATTGTGCCGACTGGCGAGTGCTTTTGCGGCCACCGGCAAGGGGCGCGCATGCATTGCGACGTCCACGACAGCGGCGACAGCAAGCAGCGCGCGTTTCGATAATAACATCATGAAAACGGCCCCTCTTTGCCGACGCCAGTCGAGCCGAACCCGCCCGGCCCGCGCTCGCTATCTGTCAGTTCTACGACTGGCTTGAAGGCGCACTCGACGACCGTCGCAATCACGAGCTGTGCGATTCGGTCTCCGCGGCGGATGACAAACGGCTCGGCGCCGTGATTTATCAGGATCACCCCAATTTCTCCGCGATAATCGCAATCGATAGTCCCCGGAGCGTTCAAGACTGTTAAGCCAAACCGGAGCGCCAAACCAGATCTTGGCCTGACTTGACCCTCATAACCGCGTGGGATGGCAATGCTCAAGCCGGTGGGGATCAAATCCCGCCCGCCTGGCTCGATCTTGAGACTGCTCCCCTCTGGCACGGCGGCGCGAAGGTCGAAACCTGCGGCGCCAGCCGTCGCTTTGTGCGGCAATTCTAGACCAGCGCCATGCGGCAATATCTTCATAGGGATAACGACGCTCAAGACTGTTTTTCCTCAAGCATTGCGTTGCACCTTCGGATGATCGCCGTCGCGACGGCCGCCTTGCTTTGTTTGGGAAGAGATTCGATCGCAGACGCCGTAATCAGGTGCACGCTATTCTCCTGGCCACCCATCACACCGGACCCCGGGCTGACGTCATTGGCCACGATCATATCGCAGCGCTTTCGCGCGAGCTTGGCTTGCCCGTACTCGATGACCTTCTCAGTCTCGGCGGCAAACCCCACCACAAGGCTAGGCCGCTGAACCTTCCGGCCTGCGATGCCCGCGAGAATGTCGGGGTTCTCTATCAGGACGAGGGAAGGCGGGCCGTCACCTGATTTCTTGACCTTCTGGCTGGCCTGAGTGTCGACGCGCCAATCGGCGACGGCGGCTGCGCTGATGAAGATATCTGCCGGAAGCGCCGCTTCCACTGCAGCCTGCATTTGCTTCGCCGTTTCCACCTTGATTGTTTTGAGTCCCGCCAGGTCGGGAATATTCACCGGTCCACTGATGAGCACGACCTCCGCTCCCGCGTCCTTCGCCGCCGTGGCGAGTGCGTGGCCCTGCCGCCCCGACGACCGGTTAGCGATGTAACGCACCGGATCAATCGGCTCATGGGTGGGGCCGGATGTAATCACGACGCGCTTTCCCGCCAGAAACTGCTCGGCGGTTCCTGCAAAAAGCACAGCTTCCACAGCGTCTACAATCTGCAAGGGCTCCGCCATCCGTCCCGGGCCGTACTCGCCGCAGGCCATGTCGCCATCGTCAGGTCCCACAAAAAGCACGCCGTCCTCGCGGAGCTGGGCCACGTTTCGGGTAGTTGCGCGATGGGTCCACATGCGAACGTTCATGGCGGGCGCAACCAGCACCTTCTTGTCGGTCGCCAGAAGAAGGGTGGAGGCAAGATCGTTCGCCAGTCCATTCGCCATCTTCGACATGAGATCTGCAGTTGCGGGCGCCACAACGAGCAAATCGGCCGCACGAGACAATTGGATATGTCCCATTGCGGCTTCATCGGTGAGTGAGAATAAATCGCTGTAGACCTGATTACCCGAAAGGCTGGCGGCCGAAAGCGGCGTCACGAATTGCGATGCCGCGCTCGTCATGCACACAGTGACGTTTGCGCCGCGCTCTCTCAGCCGCCTGATGAGATCCAGTGATTTGAACGCTGCGACGCCGCCGCCGATGATCAGGAGAATTCGCTTGTTCGTGAGCATCTGATGACCTGAGGCCCCATGTCGGTTGGCGTATCTTAGCCGATCAGAAGCATCGCCGCCAAAATTCCGGCGATAGTCCATAACGCCGCGTTGCCCCACCGCGCGCGCTTTGCCTCTGCGCGGCCAATCGCCTCGATGCTGGCGGGTGATAACTCCACTCCCGCATGTCCAATCCGTTCAAGATCGGCGGCAAGAGCTTCGGCGCGCTCGGCCATTTCCGGCAGGGACCCGACAAAACGGCCAAGGGCTGAAAGGCTCCTCCCGGCGTCATCCATGATCCCGGCTGGTCCCAGCTTGTTTTTGATCCATTCTGAAACGACTGGCTCCGCCGTCGACCACATATCGAGCCGCGGGTCGAGCGTGCGCGCAACGCCTTCAACGACCACCATCGTTTTCTGCAAAAGGACCAGCTCGGTCCGGGTCCGCATGTCGAACAGCGCGGTAATCTCGAACAAAAGCGAAAGCAGCTTCGCCATCGAAATCTGATCGGCTGTCCGTGAATGGATTGGCTCCCCGATGGCGCGGATCGCTTGCGCGAAATCCTCCACCCGGTGAGTTCGCGGCACATAACCGGCTTCGAAGTGCACTTCGGCGACGCGGCGATAGTCACGGGTGATGAAACCATAAAGGATCTCGGCCAGGAAACGACGTTCCTTCGGCCCCAACCGCCCCATGATGCCAAAGTCCACGGCGGCCAGCCGTCCCTGCCGGTCAATGAACAGGTTTCCTTGGTGCATGTCGGCGTGAAAGAAGCCATCACGCATGGCGTGGCGCAGAAACGATTGGATGACGATGCGGCCCAGTTGAGGCAGCTCGTAGCCCGCCTGTTTCAGCGCTGGCAGGTCCGACAAATGAAGCCCGTCGATCCACTCTATGGTGAGAACGTCTTTCGCCGTGCGGTCCCAGTCCACGGAGGGGACGCGGAAGTCTGCGTCGTCGCGTGTGTTCTCTGCATACTCTGAAGCCGCAGCGGCTTCGAGACGGAAGTCCATTTCCATCTTGACGCTGCGCGCGAGCGTATCCACTACATCGTAAAGGCGAAGGCGTCGGGCTTCGGGTGAATACCGTTCCGCCAGAGAAGCCGCAAAATACATGTCGCGAAGGTCCCGACGGAACCGGCGCTCAACTCCCGGCCGCAATATCTTGACGGCGACTTCTCGCACCCCATCGACGGTTTCGACTTTGGCTCGGTGCACCTGCGCGATGGAGGCCGCAGCAATGGATTCGCCAAACTCAAAGAAAAGCCTGCTTACTTGAGTGTTGAACGAGGCTTCGATTGTGGCGATCGCCTGCTGAAGCGGAAACGGCGCCACGCGATCCTGCAATTCCTCCAGCTCACGCGCCGCATTGACGCCGACGACATCCGGCCTCGTCGCCAGAAACTGTCCCAGTTTGATGTAGGACGGCCCAAGCTGCGCCATGGCGCGGGCCAGCCGCTTTGGATCCTTGCGCGCGCTGCGGCGGGCGATCAACT
Source organism: Beijerinckiaceae bacterium (assembly GCA_947498445.1). Classification (GTDB taxonomy): domain Bacteria; phylum Pseudomonadota; class Alphaproteobacteria; order Rhizobiales; family Beijerinckiaceae; genus Terripilifer. The sequence continues at coordinate 8,600 of CANMLK010000029.1, read as the reverse complement.
TGGCGAATCCAAGCGGCACACGCGCCGCTGGCGGCAGAATTCCCGGATCCACGTCCGAAAATACGCCTTCGCGCGCGAGAACCCAGCCAGAGTGGGCTAGACGCGCTATGTGACCGAGAGCTCCAAACACCGCGTGTGACCTCAGAGCTTCCAGCCAGAGTGAATGGCGGCGACGCCGCCCGTCAGCTTCGTATAGCTGGCCCGATGGAAGCCGGCGGCGGCGATCTCCTCGCGAAATTCATCGGCGGGAGGAAACTGGGCGATCGATTCGACGAGGTAACGGTAGGGCTCGCCATCCCCCGTGATCGCCTTGCCCATGGCCGGAATGGCGGTGAACGAATACGAGCGGTAGACGGAGTCCATAACCGGGACATCGACGTCGGAAAATTCGAGGCACAGGAAACGACCGCCTCTTTTGAGTACTCGGTAAGCTTCCTGAAGCGCTTTCTGCCTGCGTGGAACATTGCGGATGCCGAAGGCGATTGTGTAGGCGTCAAAAGATTTGTCGGCGAACGGCAGCGCCTCTGCGTTTGCCTCGACGAAGTCGACCTGATGATCGAGCCTACGTTTCTCGGCCCACTCCTGGCCAACCGCCAGCATGGCCGCGTTGATATCCGCAACGGTTACGGCCGTCCGCGGGCCCCCAGCTTCTGCAATCCGGAAAGCGACATCGCCCGTGCCGCCAGCAACGTCCAGGTGGCTAAAATCGCGATTTTTACTGGGCCCGACCATGCCCACAAGCACGTCCTTCCAGATCCGGTGCAGGCCAGCGGACATGAGGTCGTTCATAAGGTCGTAGCGGCTCGCTACGGCGCTGAAAACGTCATCCACGAGTCCCTGCTTCTCCTCCACGCGAACGCGGGTGAAGCCAAAGTCGACTTGTGTATCGTGGTCGCTGCCCGGCGCTTGCCTGCTCATCCTTGACTCCAGTGGGCGGAACATAGCGCCTGAGCCGTCTCATGGCTATGTAGGGGACCGTTTTGTCCGAGACCGCCTTATGCCTGAATTGCCAGAAGTAGAAACCGTTCGCAGAGGCCTCGAGCCAACGATGGTCGGATCAGTGATAACGAAGGTGGATCGCAAGCGCGCAGATTTGCGGTTTCGCTTCCCAGGCGATTTCGACACGCGGATCGAAGACCACAAGGTGATCGCACTGGGCCGGCGCGCGAAATATCTGCTCGCCGATCTTGAAAGCGGCGATGTGCTCGTGATGCACCTTGGGATGAGTGGATCGTTTCGGATCGAGGCGCCCGCAGGGACTGGTGCGCCGGGCGTTTTTCACCATGACCGTTCAAAGGACCCGGCGCACGATCATGTCACGTTCCATCTCTCGGGTGGCGCGCGCATCGTTTACAACGATCCACGACGCTTCGGCTTCATGGACATTGTCGCGCGGAAAGCCTTGTCGGCTCACCCTTTCTTCAAAGATCTCGGCATTGAGCCGCTCGGCAACGCGCTGGATGGCGCCCTTCTCTCACAATTGTTTGCAGGCAAGCGTGCGCCGCTGAAAGCGGCATTGCTGGACCAAAGGCTGATCGCCGGTCTGGGCAACATTTACGTCTGCGAGGCTTTGCATCGCGCAGGCCTGTCTCCCAAAAGGCTGGCCGGAACGATTTCTCGCAAGACAGGCATGTCAGTGCGTAGCGGCCTGCTCGCCACGTGCATTCGGGCGGTGCTTGAAGAGGCGGTCGCAGCGGGCGGCTCATCGCTTCGCGATCACCGGCAGGCCGACGGAGCGCTGGGGTATTTCCAGCACTCCTTCCGCGTTTATGGTCGCGAAGGCGAGCCGTGCGTGAAAGCTGGCTGCAAAGGCTATGTCAGCCGGATTGTCCAATCCGGCCGATCTACGTTTTACTGTAGCGTCTGCCAGCGCTGATCAGCCGATCGCGCTCGATCCGCCGAACCGCTCTTTCCAGCGCGGGATGACCTCGGTGTTGTAGACGTTGTCCGGCACCTCGCCGCGCAGCGCCGTTAGCACAGACTTCACCGCCCACACCATTCCGGGCCGCAATTCTCCGCCTTCGGTGTAGGAAGCCGCATGTGGCGAAAGCAGAATGCGGTCGCCCAGATCGCGCAAGGGCGAATCCTTGGGCAGGGGTTCAAACTCAAACACGTCCAGCGCCGCGCCGCGCAGACGTTGTTCCCGAATAGCTTTCGCGAGCGCCTCTTCCCGAATGACCTTGCCGCGCGCCGTGTTGATGACGATCGCGGTGGGCTTCATCAAGGCGAGTTCTTTCTCGTCCATCATGAAGCGCGTCTCGGCGGTCAGTGTGACATGGAAGGAGACAACATCTGCTTCGCGCAACAAGGTCTCGTAGTCGACGCGCTCAACGCCTGAGAGCAGGAAACGAGCAGGCGGCGCATACGGGTCATAGGCGATCACACGCACCCGCCAGGGCGCGAGAAGCTGCGCGACGCGCTGGCCAATACGTCCGAGTCCTACGATGCCAACGGTGACGCCCGCCGCCCCATCTGATATGCGTGAGCCCACATACGTGTTTGCAAGCGATGGTTGACGCCAGCCAAAATTCCGGACGTGCTGATCGCGCTCTCGTACTTTTTTCAGGACAGCCAGCATCAGCGTCATGGTCGTTTCGGCTACGCCAAAGCAATTTGCTTCAGTGGGCGCGTGACAGACCAGAATCCCTAGATCAGTTGCCGCATCCACGTCGACGTCATCGACGCCGACTGTGTACTTTGCAATCACACGCAACCGCTGGGCAGATTCAAGAACAGCCTGCGTGATAGGCGCACAACGCACCATCGAGCCCATCATCGCCGCACTGTCTCGCGCAGCAGCGATGAAGGCCGGTTCGTGGTCAATTTGTTCCCACTGCCAGGCTGGATCACCTTTTTCGATGGTGATGCCAGCATCCTCAAGCGGCTTCAGGAGCGCCGCAGGTTCGTCGCGCGGCGCGAAAACGAGAAGCTTGCAATCGGCCATGAATTCCTCCCCGCAGACCGTCTCTGCGGCCTGCGGCGTTATCCTAGCCGGTGTGAAGAAATATGGAAGCGGTTCAGCCGAGGGCCGCTTCTTTCGAGCGTTCAGCGCGCTTGCGATCGTTGGGGTCGAGCAACGCCTTGCGAAGGCGGATGGACTTCGGCGTCACTTCAACGCGCTCATCGTCTTCGATGTACGCAAGCGCCTGTTCGAGGGTCAAACGGATGGGCGGCGTCAGACGAACCGCTTCGTCCTTGCTCTGGGTGCGAATGTTGGTGAGCTGCTTGCCCTTGAGCACGTTGATCTCGAGGTCGTTGTCGCGCGTGTGTTCGCCCACGATCATGCCGCGATACACCTTGCAGCCGGGGTCAATCATCATCGGACCGCGGTCTTCCAGCTTCCACATCGCGTAGGCGACTGACTCGCCCTGTTCGTTCGAAATCAAAACGCCATTTCGCCGACCCTGAATATCACCCCTATGCGGAGCGTATTCATGGAACAGGCGGTTCATGATTGCGGTGCCGCGGGTGTCGGTCAGCAGTTCGCCCTGATATCCGATCAGCCCGCGCGTCGGTGCGTAGAATACGAGGCGCAAACGATCGCCGCCGGACGGTCGCATCTCGATCATATCGGCCTTGCGCTCCGACATTTTCTGCACGACGACGCCGGAATGCTCTTCGTCCACGTCAATGATGACTTCTTCGATCGGCTCCAGCGTCTGGCCATCTTCATCTTTCTGGAAGACGACGCGCGGACGGGAAATGCTGAGCTCGAAGCCTTCGCGACGCATGGTTTCAATCAGGATGCCAAGCTGCAATTCGCCACGGCCCGAGACCACGAAGGCCTCTCCTGTCGGAGAATCCTCAACCTTAAGAGCAACGTTGCCTTCGGCTTCCTTGTAGAGGCGCGCGCGGATCATTCGGCTCGTCACCTTGTCGCCTTCGGTGCCGGCGAGCGGCGAGTCGTTAACCATGAAGGTCATCGAAAGCGTAGGAGGATCAATTGGCTGCGCCTGCAGCGGCTCGGTCACATCGAGCGCGCAAAGCGTGTCGGCGACGTTGAACTTGGCGAGCCCGGCAATCGCGACAATGTCGCCAGCTTCGGCCTCTTCGATTGGCTGCCGCTCGATGCCACGGAACGCGAGAATTTTTGAAACCCGGCCTTGCTCGACGATGTTGCCCTTGCGGTCCAGAACTTTGACAGCCTGGTTTGGCTTGACCGAGCCGGCGAACACACGACCGGTGACGACGCGACCCAGATAGGGGTTGGCTTCCAGCAGCGTGCCGAGCAGGCGGAAGGAGCCTTGTTCGATTTTTGGTTCGGCGACGTGCCGAAGCACGAGATCGAATAACGGCCCCATGCCTTGATCCTGCGGCCCATCCGGGGAGTCCGCCATCCAGCCCTGCTTGGCCGAGCCGTAGATGATTGGAAAGTCGAGCTGCTCGTCGGTCGCATCCAGCGCGGCGAAGAGATCGAACACTTCGTTCACGACCTCCGTAATGCGCGCGTCAGCCTTGTCGACCTTGTTGATGCAAACGATTGGCTTCAAGCCGATTTTCAGCGCCTTGCCGACCACAAACTTTGTTTGCGGCATGGGGCCTTCTGCAGCGTCGACGAGGACAATAGCGCTGTCCACCATGGAGAGGATGCGCTCCACTTCGCCGCCAAAGTCGGCATGGCCCGGCGTGTCGACGATGTTGACGCGCACATTCTTCCATTCGACGGACGTCGCCTTGGCGAGAATCGTAATACCGCGTTCTTTCTCGAGGTCGTTCGAGTCCATGACGCGTTCGGCGACGCGCTGGTTGTCGCGGAAGGCGCCGGACTGTTGCAGCAGGCGGTCCACCAGTGTTGTCTTGCCATGGTCAACGTGCGCGATGATGGCGATGTTACGCAATTTCATAGGTCTATGATCCAAAGTGCGCGTCGTGCCAGCCGGGCATAACAGCCAGGTTGGCTTCGTCTCTGACGGAGACTTGTGACGGAATTGCAATTGTTCGGGCGAAAAAAGCGCCGAAGTTGCGCATCGCCTACACGAAAATCAGACGATTGGGAACCCTTGTTCGGTCAAGCTTATTTTGCAAAGAGGCCGAACAAGGGACTCGTTCAGCCGCCTTTGGAGCGGCGGTCGCGCTTGCCGAGCGTGCGCAGGCGCAGCGCGTTAAGCTTGATGAAGCCGGCCGCATCGCGATGATCATAGGCGACCGCGCCTTCTTCAAATGTGACAAGGTCCTGATCATACAAGGAATAGGGCGATTGCCTGCCAACGACCCGGACGTTGCCCTTGTAAAGCTTCAGGCGAACGCGGCCGGTGACGAAAAGCTGGCTCTTGTCGATCAGAGCCTGCAACATTTTACGTTCTGGCGAGAACCAGAAGCCGTTGTAGATCAGCTCGGCGTATTTGGGCATCAGCTCGTCCTTGAGATGGGACGCGCCGCGGTCGAGCGTGATGGACTCGATGCCACGATGGGCTTCGAGGAGAATGGCGCCGCCCGGCGTTTCGTAAACGCCGCGCGACTTCATGCCCACGAAACGGTTCTCGACCAGATCGAGCCGGCCGATGCCGTTGGCCTTGCCGAGCTCGTTCAGCTTTGTCAGCAGGGTTGCCGGGGACATCTTCACGTCGTCGATGGCGACGGGGTCGCCCTTTTCAAAATCAATCGTGATCTCTGTCACGACATCGGGCGCATCTTCCGGTGAGATCGTGCGCATGTGGACATATTCGGGCGGCTCGACCCAGGGGTCTTCCAGTACTTTGCCTTCGGACGACGAATGGAGAAGGTTCGCGTCCACGGAAAACGGCGCGTCGCCGCGCTTGTCCTTCGCGATGGGAATCTGGTGTTCCTCGGCGAATGCGATCAAGGCTTCCCGGCTCTTGAAATCCCACTCACGCCACGGCGCGATCACCGTGATCTCGGGCTCCAGCGCATAATACCCGAGTTCGAAGCGTACCTGGTCGTTGCCCTTGCCCGTCGCGCCATGGGACACAGCGTCGGCGCCAACCTTTCGCGCGATTTCGATCTGCTTTTTGGCAATCAAGGGCCGCGCAATCGACGTCCCGAGAAGATAAAGACCTTCATACTGCGCGTTGGCCCGGAACATGGGGAACACATAATCGCGGACAAATTCCTCGCGCAGATCTTCAATGTAGATGTGCTCCGGCTTGATGCCGAGCAGCAGAGCCTTGGCGCGCGCGGGTTCAAGCTCCTCTCCCTGGCCCAGATCGGCCGTGAAGGTCACCACTTCGCAGCCGTAGGTTGTCTGCAGCCACTTGAGAATAATGGACGTGTCCAGCCCTCCCGAATAGGCGAGAACGACGCGCTTGATGCCGTGGGTGGACATGTGACAACTCATCAGGATGTTGGCGGGCCTATAGGGCTCCCGGAAGCGCCGCACTATAGTTGCGCGCGCTCAGGGCGCAAGACGGCTGCAATGTCGGCTACAATGTCGGCTGCAATGTCGGCGTGATCCCAGGAAAGGTAGGCATATGTCCCTGTCGAGCGAGGAGATCGAACGCTACGCCCGACACATCGTGCTGCGCGGGGTCGGCGGTCCCGGTCAGCAAAAGCTTAAAAAGGCCCGCGTGCTGGTGATTGGCGCGGGGGGGCTGGGCGCGCCTTTGTTGCAATATCTGGCCGCAGCAGGGGTTGGCGAATTGGGCATTGTAGACGACGACGTGGTGTCGCTCTCCAACCTGCAGCGACAGGTCATCCACGGCACGCCAGACATCGGCGCCAAGAAGGTTTCCAGCGCGACGGAAGCAATTTTCCGGCTCAACCCGCACGTTCGGATCACCGGGCACGACATTCGCCTGACGCCTGAAAACGCGCGAAGCCTTGTCGCCGGGTATGATGTTGTCGCCGACGGGTCGGACAACTTCGACACCCGATATGCAGCGTCCGACGCATGCTTTTACGAGCGCAAACCCCTCGTGACGGGCGCCGTGGGGTCTTTCGACGCTTCGCTGACAACCTTGCGACCGTTCGAAACCAACGCGCGGGGGCAGCCCAATCCGACCTACCGGTGCCTTTTCCCGGCATCGCCTCCGTCAGGGACGATTCCGACATGCTCCGAAGCCGGGGTTATGGGCGCCCTGACGGGCGTCCTCGGCGCGATGATGGCGCTCGAGGTCATCAGGGCGATTTGCGGGTTTGGTGAGCCCCTCGTCGGCAGGCTCTTGTTGCTTGACGCCATGGGGATGCGGTTTGAGACGATCGCCTATGACTGGGACGCCTCAAACCCCTTGAATGGTTCTACTTCGCTGCGATAAGGGCGATTTCGACCTTGTATTCGGGCGCTGCGAGCTGAGCCTGGACCGTGGCGCGCGCAGGCGTTGAGCCTGCGACGACCCAAGCATCCCATTTGGAGTTCATCTGCGCAAACGTCGCGATATCCGTCAGCCAGATGGTGGCCGAGAGGACCTTTGTCTTGTCCGTGCCGGCTTGAGCGAGAAGCCCGTCAATGATTTCCAGAATCTCGCCGGTTTGTTCGGCGACGCTTTTGCCCTTGGTCTGATCAGCAACCTGACCCGCAAGGTACACAGTGTTCCCGTGCACGACGGCCTTGCTCATACGCGGGCCGGCTCCGATACGCTCGATGGACATGTTCAAACTCCAGAAGTGTGCAGCTACCCGTGCCTTAAACGCGCAGCGATGAAGCTGTCAAAGGCGAGCTGCGGAATCGCTCCATGATGGGCGCATGCCCATGGCTGAGGAAAGTCTGTGTATTTCACCTGATTAAAGTGTGGTGAGTTGCATATTATCAGATAGATATTCACTAATATCCACATTTTGTGCACAGGTGGAAAAACCTGAAAAATTCAAACTAAAATCGCGCCTGCGCGCCTTCCCCTTGCGTCCAAGCCGTAAATGGGCGACGTCCTTTTCAGGGCAAATTTACAACACGCGGGAGATACGCATGACGAAGGACGAGGCCAAACAAACGCTGATCGACGCCGGCCTGGTGCTTGATGTTGCGGGAATGGGCGATTTCACGCGCGGGCACGTATCCGTGCGCGTTCCGGGCGACCCGAACCACTTCTACATGAAGCCGCACAGCTTCGGCCTCGATGAAATCACCATGGAAAACATGGTGACCTGCAATCTGGAGGGCGAGAAAGTCGCCGGCGGCGGTCCCCGCCACAGCGAAGTTTACATTCATTCTGAAATCTTCAAGGCTCGGCCCGACATCAACTCCGTGATTCACGCGCATCCGACCCACGCTGTCGCCTTGTCGTCCACAGGCAAGCCGCTGCGCTACTTCAGCCAGCCAAGCGCCATCTTTGCCGACGGCATCGGCAATTATATAGATACGATCGATCTAATCCGTACGAAGGAAATGGGGGCGGGCGTGGCCCGGGCGCTGGGCAACCGGAAGGCGACCTATATGCGCAACCACGGCGTCGCCATCGCGGGGCGCACGGTCGAGGAGTGCGTAATCCTGACGCTGATGCTGGACAACGCTTGCGAAATCCAGCTCCTTGTTGAAGCAGCCGGCGGCGGCGGAACCGAGTTCCCGTTGTCAGACATCATGAAGCTGCATGACAAGATCGAGCGGCCCGAGCAGCACACGATCAATTTCGATTATCTCGTGCGCAAGGCCCGGCGTCTTCGCGGCATCGCCTAAACGCTAAATCAAACCTGCGGTGATTGCGGCCACG
>CANMLK010000028.1 GCA_947498445.1 Beijerinckiaceae bacterium | reverse complement strand
CGCCGAGGCGGTGTGAAGGCTCTGCCAAGGATCGTAGCGACGCTTGTTGCGCTCGCAGGGCGTGTTGCGCATTCATTGAATGACTCCGCCGACCCGAGGGTCGGCGGACCGGTGACCGGGCTTCAATGCCAAGCGTCAGGTCAGCGCTGAGCAAGCTTCAGGCGACATATTGAGGTCTGTAGGAAACCAGATCTCGTGCTCACAACCTTCACCAGCTTCCGTCTGATTTCCTCAGATCTTGGCAAATAGATTGCGCGCACGCCGTCGCAGCCTGTCGTGGCGCGAGAGATCGATTACTACAACAAGACGATTGGGAGCATCAAAAGCATAGAGGCTTTTGTGAAGAATGATCGCGTCTTCAAGTTCGCCATGAAGTCGTTCGGTCTTGAGGACATGGACTACGCGAAAGCGTTTATGAAGAAGATGCTTTCCGAAGGTGTGGAATCGCGCACAGCGATGGCGAACCGTCTTTCAGACAAGCGGTATGGGGAATTTGTCAAAGTATTCAATTTCGCGCGCTATGGCGAATTGACGACGACTTTTGCCGCCACCGGGGCGGGCACTGTCGATCGGTATGTGCGCCAGACGCTGGAGGAAACGGCGGGCGCTCAAAACGAAGGCGTCAGGCTGGCGCTCTACTTCCAGCGCAAAGCGTCCAGCGTCACCTCGGCCTACGCCCTTCTGGGCGATCCGGCCATGCTAAAAGTCGTCCAAACGGTTCTGGGCCTGCCCGTGGGCCAACGGACGGACGTGGACGCAACCGCGAAACTGATTGAGCAGCGGATGAAGATTGCTGACCTCAAGAATCCGGAAAAAGTGCAAAAGCTGTTGCAACGATTCACTGCGGTCTGGGACGCCAAAACCAGCGTTGCGACAGGTTCCGTCGATCAGATCTCCGGAGGTTTTGCCGGAGGCGGCATGTCTCTGGACCTCTTGTACAGTCTTCAGAAGCTGAGGCGCTGAGCGCAAAGGCAACCGCGCGCCTCCCGGCAGGGTGACGGGCCCGGCCAGAATTGGCGTTTAGCGTGCGGATAGACATATATCCGGTGTTGTGGCCATAAGTTTTGGCCCCATTCACGGATGAAGCCCCATGCCCGCCTTGCAGGAAGACATCACCGACCATGCCGCGCCGGCTTTTGCTGCGGCGCGGCCTTCTCTTGTGGGCTGCACGCGGACGCAACTGGCTGACGCGTTGCTGGCGATTGAGGTGCCCGATCGCGACGTGCGCATGCGGGTGGGCCAGTTGTGGCACTGGATCTATTTTCACGGCGTGCGCGACTTCGACCGGATGCTCAACGTGTCGAAAGTCCTCCGCCAGAAACTTGCCGATCATTACACGCTGACGCGTCCCGAGGTGGTCACCGAGCAGGTGTCGAGCGACGGCACGCGTAAATGGCTGATCCGCATGCCGCCTGCGCCGGGCGATCAGATCGTCGGCGGCAAGACGATGGGCGCCGAGATCGAGTGCGTCTATATCCCGGAAAGTGACCGCGGCACGCTGTGCGTGTCGAGTCAGGTCGGCTGCACGCTCAATTGCTCGTTCTGCCATACGGGCACGCAAAAGCTTGTGCGCAACCTCAGCTCCCAGGAAATCGTGCAGCAGCTGATCGTCGCGCGCGACCAGCTGGGCGATTTCCCGGGCCTTACTCCGCCTACCAATGGTTTTATCCCCTCGGGCGAAGGCGTGCGCGCTGTGTCCAACATCGTCTTCATGGGCATGGGCGAGCCGCTGTATAATCTCGACAACGTCAGCGATGCGCTGGGCGTGCTGGCCGATGGCGATGGCCTGTCGCTGTCCAAGCGGCGCATCACGGTGTCGACCTCCGGCGTTGCGCCGGACATCCCGGAACTGGGCAGCCGCACAGGCGCCATGCTCGCCATCTCGCTGCATGCGGTGCGCGACGACCTGCGCGACAAGCTTGTGCCGCTCAACAAGAAATATCCGATTGCGGACCTGCTGCAGGCCTGCCGCAATTATCCCGGCCTGTCGAACGCGCGGCGCATAACGTTTGAGTATGTGATGCTGAAGGGCGTCAACGATTCGCCGACGGACGCGCGTGAGCTCGTGCGGCTCCTGAAGGGCATTCCGGCCAAGATCAACCTCATTCCGTTCAATCCGTGGCCGGGCACGCAATATGAGTGTTCCGACTGGAGCATCATCGAGCAGTTTTCGGACATCGTGTTCAGCGCCGGTTACGCCAGCCCCGTGCGCACGCCGCGCGGGCGCGACATTCTCGCCGCGTGCGGGCAGTTGAAGAGCGAGACGGAGAAATTGCGCGCGCGTGCGCGGCTGGTCGAGGACTGACCAAAGACACGCTAAATACGTGGCCAGATGACAACGAATTCATTGCCCGGCCGCTTGCTCTGCTGTGCGTTTTGAACGAAATTGCGCGCCGTCCGCCGGGCTGAGCGCGGGCGCGGAGATTTTTCAATGATAAACAGAACAGCGCTCAAGGGAGCGCTTCTTGGCTGCCAGATCCTCGCCGCCGCCGCCTTCTTCGCCGGGGCGCTCCTGGCCTCAAGCGTCGACGCGCGCACAATTGCGCGGGTTGACGGCGTCGACATCACCGATGAGGATGTCAAGGTCGCCACTGCCGACATCTCTGCCGAAATTCCGCCGCAACTCGAAGGCGCCGAGCGTGAAGCCTATGTTGTCGAATACCTCATCGACATGCGGCTTGTGGCGCGCAAGGCCGAGGCCGACAAACTCGCAGAGAGCGCAGAATTCGTGCGCCGCCTGGCTTATTTGCGCGACAAGGCCTTGATGGAAGGCGTGCTCACCAAGGTTGCGCGCGAGTCGAACAACGACGCCGCAGTGCGCGAAGTTTACGCCGAAGCCTCCAAGGCGCAGGCCGAGCAAGAGGTGAAGGCGCGTCACATCCTCGTGGAAACGGAAGCGCAGGCCCGCGCGGCGCTCAAGCGCGTGCGTAGCGGAGAGGATTTCGCCAAGGTCGCCGATCAGGTCTCCAAAGACCCCGGCTCGCGCGGCGGCGAACTTGGCTGGTTCACCAAGGACCGTATGGTGCCCGAGTTTGCAGACGCCGCCTTCAAAATGCAGCCCAATCAGATTTCGGAGCCTGTGAAGAGCCAGTTCGGCTGGCACGTCATCAAGGTTGAGGAGCGGCGCGAAAAGCCGTTCCCGAAACTTGAGGAGGTGCGCGAACAGGTGGAGCGCTTCGTCATCCAGAAGGCGCAAGCTGACGCCGTCATGAAGTTGCGCGAAGCTGCCAAGGTCGAGAAGTTCGAAGCGGCGGCCGCTGCGCCTGCGTCGCCCGCCGCACCAAAATAAACTCAAAGCGCGCCCTTCGGCGCTTTTTTGCATTACGGAAAAAAAATCGATGGCGAAGCCCGCACCTGTTTCTCCCCTTGCCCCCAAGTTCTATCCCGACCTGCCCGCCATCGACGGCGTGACGTTCGCGACCGCTGAAGCAGGCATTCGCTACAAGGGGCGAACGGATGTGATGCTCGCGTTGCTCGACAAGGGCACGCAGGTTGCGGGCGTGTTCACGAAGTCGAAGTGCCCGTCGGCCCCGGTGGACTGGTGTCGCGCAAAACTCAAGGGCGGCAAGGCTCGCGCGATTGTCGTCAACTCGGGCAACGCCAACGCATTTACAGGCAAGGTTGGCGCGCAGGCCGTCAAAGCCACCGCCGACATTGCCGCCAAAGCGACCGGCGCGCCGCAGGGCGAGATTTTTCTCGCATCGACCGGCGTCATCGGCGAGCCGCTGGACGCCAGCAAGTTCAACGGCGTGATGGATAAGCTTGTGGCGAATGCGGCGCCCGACGGCCTGCTCGATGCGGCGCGCGCTATCATGACCACCGACACGTTTCCCAAGGTGGCGACTGCGAAAGCCATGATCGGCGGCGTCGAAGTCACCATCAACGGCATGGCCAAGGGCGCCGGAATGATTGCGCCCGATATGGCGACGATGCTTGCATATGTGTTCACGGACGCCGCCATTGCCGCGCCCGCTTTGCAGGCGATGCTCTCGAAGTCCGTGCAGGGCAGCTTCAACTCGATCACGGTTGATAGCGACACGTCCACCTCCGACACGCTGATGCTGTTTGCCACGGGGGCTGCGGCCAGGCGCGGCGCGCCGAAGATCACGCAAGCGGGCGACCGCAAACTCGCCGACTTCAAGCGCGCGCTGGACGTTGTGTTGCTTGATCTTGCGCATCAGGTGGTGCGGGACGGCGAGGGTTGCCGCAAGTTCGTGGAGATCGCGGTGGAAGGCGCCGCTAGCGCTGGAGCCGCCAAGCGCATCGCGTTCGCTATCGCCAATTCGCCGCTCGTGAAGACGGCGCTTGCGGGCGAGGACGCAAACTGGGGCCGCGTTGTCATGGCGGTTGGCAAGGCAGGCGAGAAGGCTGATCGCGACAAGCTCGCCATCTGGTTTGGCGAGCATCGCGTGGCGAACAAGGGCTTGCGCGACCAGACCTATGATGAGGCGAAAGTCTCCACCTACATGAAAAGCGATTCCATTCTCATGCGCGTGCATGTGGGCGTGGGAACGGGAGCATCAAAAGTGTGGACGTGCGATCTCACGAAGGAATACGTCGCCATCAATGGCGATTACCGGAGCTGACGCCCGCATGAAAATACTGCTTGTCGCGGCTGTCGCTCTTATCGATGCGGATGATCGCATTTTGATCGCGCAGCGCCCGCCCGGAAAGGCGCTTGCGGGCCTGTGGGAGTTTCCTGGCGGCAAGTTCGACGCGGGCGAGCGGCCCGAAGCCTGCCTCATTCGCGAACTGAAAGAAGAAATCGGCATCGACGTAAAGGAAGACTGTCTGGCGCCGCTGACGTTCGCGAGCTACGGGTATCCCGACTTTCATCTGCTGATGCCGCTGTGGGTGTGCCGGCGCTGGGAGGGGACCGTCCAGCCGCTGGAGGGGCAGGCGCTGAAATGGGTGAAGGCGCGTCAATTGCGCGACTATCCCATGCCGCCCGCAGACGCACCGCTCATCCCGGCGCTGATTGATTTGCTCGGGTGAGTAGAGCAATGCTAAAGCAAAGCGCCCAGAATGGCTCCCTGAAGCAGCAAAACGCCCAGCCAATGGCCGCCATCGATGATGGTGAGCAATGGTTTCGCCTTCCCGTAGGCGTGGTTTGTCGCCAGCGTGGTGATGACGAAACCGAGCCAGCAGATGGCGCCCACCAGCGCGCCGGAGCTGATCGTGACGCCCTTCTTCGCGGTATGCGCGATGACGCCAGCGAGAATGATCGCCATGACGAGTTCCGCGATGAAGGACACGATCATGGGAGCCAGCGGAATCTTGGGCTTGCCGTCGGGGCCCTGCATGTCGGCGGGCGTAAAGCCGATCGCCGCCATCCATTGTTTTGAAAGAACGCCATACCAGAGTGCGCCAAACATCCATGCGGCGACCGTGGCTGCTAAAACTGCGATCCAGTCGATGTTCATGCGGCTCTCCTGCGCTTTAGAGTCCACCCATCTTGCAGACGAGTTTCCATTCGGCCGCGGTCACCGGCTGCACCGACAGGCGCATTGAGGTGACGAGCGACATCTTCGCCAATTCCTCCGTCGCTTTCACCTGCGCCAGCGTGACCGGCTTTTTCAGCGGCTTCACGGCCTTGAAATCAACCATGCCGAACTTGCCGGACTCGTCGCTGGGGTCAGGATAAAAAAGCTTGATGACCTCGACGATGCCGACAATCTCTTTGCCCTCATTGGAGTGGTAGAAGAAGGCTTCGTCGCCGAGTTTCATGGCCATCATCTGCTGCTTGGCCAGATGATTGCGCACACCGTTCCAATGGGTGCCCTTGGCGCCCGCCGCAACCTGCTGGTCCCACGACCACTTGGAGGGTTCGCTCTTCACAAGCCAGTAAGCCATGTCTGCCGATTCGTTCGCGCGTTGAGATCACCCGCAAGCTAGAGGAGGGCTGCGCGGGCGGCAACAATTCCCGCCAAGGGGCGCAGGCTCAGTCGCACAACCCTCAATCGCTCATGGCGCGTAGCGCAGCGGCTGCGGCGAAGGGCGCCAACGCAATAGAGGCGAGCGACAGGGCCACAAGGATCAGGAAGGGCGTGAGGAACGGCACCGTCCCGCCAGACGCGGCGGCTGCCGCCGACACGCCAAAAATCAGCACGGGGATCGCCAGTGGCAGGATCAAGATCGCCATCAGCAGGCCGCCCCGGCGCAGGCTCGCCGTCAGCGCCGCGCCAATGGCGCCCAGGAAGGTCAGCGCGGGTGTGCCTGCCGCCAGTGTCGCTGTTACGCCCGCCAGCGCGGCTCCATCCATCGCCAACATCAGGCCAAACAGCGGCGCGGCGGCGATAAGGGGAAGGCAGGTCGCGCACCAGTGCGCCGCGCATTTGACGGCGACAATCAGCTCCAGCGGGGTTTCGCTCATGCGCAAAGCATCCAGCGAGCCGTCTTCTTGATCGGACTGGAACAGCCGGTCGAGGCCAAGCAACGTTGCCAGCAGCGCCGCAATCCACAAGATGGCCGGGCCTATGCGCGACAGCAGGTTCAGATCGGGGCCGATGGAAAACGGCACGATTGTCACGAGGATCAGGAAGAACATGACGCCCATCGCCGCCCCGCCGCAGATGCGGTTGGCGAGTTTCAGTTCTCGCCAGAAAAGCGCGCGCAGGGCCGCCGTCATGGAGCCGGCGGTCATGGGGCGCCTCCGAGTTGCAGTTCGTGGGCGTCTTCAAGGCCGAGCGGCGCGTGAGTCGCCACCACGATGAGGCCGCCCGCCTTGCGATGCAAAGCCATCTCTGCCGCAAGCCTCTCCTGCGCTGCGCGGTCGAGCGCAGTGGCGGGTTCGTCGAGAATCCACAAGGGTCTGGGCGCCACAAACAGCCGGCCCAGCGCCACGCGCCGCTTCTGTCCCGCCGACAGCCAGCCCGTGGGCAGATCAGCAACCTGGGGCAGCCCGACGCGGCGCAAGACGTCATCGGGCGCAAGTGCGTCTCGCCTCACGTTGCGTGCGCCCAGCGCCGCGCCCCAGAAGGCAAGATTTTCGCGGGCCGTCAGCGCGCTTTTCATCGCGTCCGCATGACCGACGTAATGGGCGTGAATGGCGGGGGCGTCATCTGCGTCGACGCCATCGCCAGAAATCGCGCCAGATATCGAGATCGAGCCTGACACCGGCGTCAGAAGTCCTGCAAGCGCTCGCAAAAGCGTTGATTTTCCGGCTCCATTCGGGCCGGTCACAACAAGCGCTTCGCCGCTTTTCAGCTCGAATGAAAGATCTGCGACGAGCGTGCGCCCGCCGCGCGCCAGCGTCAGGCGGTCAACTTTCAGCAGAAAAGGCATGGGCGCTTGCGAGTGGACACGGCGGTTTTGGTTCCGGCGCTGCAGACTTCGACGATGTTCGTGTAGCCCTAGACGAAGAAATTATCTATAAGCCGCGCGTCTTTCGAATTCCTCTTTCCCCGGGACGGAACGCAATGGCCTCTCTCGACAGCTACAAATGCCGCAAGAAACTCACGGTAGGTTCGAAGACCTACCATTACTTCTCGCTGAAGACAGCCGAGAAGAACGGTCTCAAGGGCATTTCGCAATTGCCGTTCTCGATGAAGGTTCTTCTCGAGAATCTTCTGCGGTTTGAAGACGGACGCTCCGTCACGAAGGCCGACATTGCAGCTGTCGCGGAATGGCTGAAGAACAAGGGTAAGACCGAGAAGGAAATCGCCTTCCGCCCCGCCCGCGTCCTGATGCAGGACTTCACCGGCGTTCCCGCCGTTGTCGATCTGGCCGCCATGCGCGACGCCATGACGAAACTCGGCAGCAACCCGGACAAGATCAACCCGCTGGTTCCCGTCGATCTCGTGATTGACCATTCGGTGATCGTCGACGCTTTTGGCAACGCCAAGGCGTTTAAGAAGAACGTCGAACTCGAGTATCAGCGCAACATCGAGCGTTACAACTTCCTCAAGTGGGGTCAGGGCGCGTTCGACAATTTTCGCGTTGTGCCGCCCGGCACCGGCATCTGCCATCAGGTGAACCTGGAATATCTTTCGCAGACGGTCTGGACCCGCAAGGAAAAGTACACCCCGGCGCGCGGCAAGGCCTCGACGGTTGAAGTCGCTTATCCCGACTCCCTCGTTGGCACCGATTCGCACACGACCATGGTCAACGGCCTGTCCGTTCTGGGCTGGGGCGTTGGCGGCATCGAGGCCGAGGCCTGCATGCTCGGTCAGCCGCTGTCCATGCTGCTGCCTGAAGTCATCGGCTTCCGTCTCACGGGCCGGCTGAAGGAAGGCGTCACGGCGACCGACCTCGTGCTCACCGTCACGCAAATGCTGCGCAAGAAGGGCGTTGTCGGAAAGTTTGTCGAATTCTTCGGCCCCGGCATCGAGGCGCTGAGCCTCGCCGACCGCGCGACCATTGGCAACATGGCGCCGGAATATGGCGCGACCTGCGGCTTCTTCCCGGTCGATCCTGAAACCCTCGACTATCTGAAGATGTCCGGCCGGGCGCCCGCGCGCATCGCGCTGGTCGAGAAATACGCCAAGGCCCAGGGCCTGTTCCGCACGCGCACGACGCCCGATCCGGTGTGCACGGACGTGGTCAGCCTCGAGCTGTCCGAAGTCGTTCCGTCCATGGCCGGCCCCAAGCGTCCTGAAGGTCGCGTTGCCCTGGAAGGCGTCGCCGCCGGATTCTCGGACGCGATGGACAAGGAATATCGCAAGGGCGACGACATCGACGCGCGCTACAAGGTTGAGGGCAAGAGCTTTGACCTTGGTCACGGCGACGTTGCGATCGCGGCCATCACGTCCTGCACCAACACGTCGAACCCGAGCGTTCTCATCGGCGCGGGCCTGCTGGCGCGCAACGCTGTTGCGGCTGGCCTGACCAGCAAGCCATGGGTGAAGACCTCGCTTGCCCCCGGATCGCAGGTGGTTGGCGAATATCTCGCCAATTCCGGCCTGCAGAAGGATCTCGACAAGATCGGCTTCAACCTGATCGGCTATGGCTGCACAACCTGCATTGGCAATTCTGGCCCGCTGCAGGAAGAGATTTCGGACTCGATCAACAAGAACGGAATCATCGCTGCGGCGGTGCTTTCAGGCAACCGCAACTTCGAAGGCCGCGTGAGCCCGGATGTGCAGGCGAACTATCTTGCTTCACCCCCACTCGTCGTCGCCTATGCGCTTGCCGGTTCTGTGACGAAGGATCTCACGAAAGAGCCGATTGGCACGGGCAAGGGCGGCAAGGCCGTCTTCCTGCGCGACATCTGGCCGACGTCGCAGGAAATCCGCGCGTTCGAAGGCAAGTACGTCACCAAGAAAATTTTCAAGGAGCGTTACGCCGACGTGTTCAAGGGCGACGTCAACTGGCGCAAGGTGAAGGCGCCAGCGGGCAAGACCTACAAGTGGGTCGACGCCTCAACTTACGTGCAAAACCCGCCTTACTTTGAAGGCATGACGATGGAGCCAGATCCGTTGAAGGACGTGATCGACGCGCGCATTCTGGCGCTGTTCGGCGACAAGATTACGACCGACCACATCTCTCCGGCCGGCTCGATCAAGTTCGCGTCTCCGGCCGGCAAGTGGCTTGCCGACCGCCAGGTCCGTGAGGCCGACTTCAACCAGTACGGCACCCGTCGCGGCAACCATGAAGTGATGATGCGCGGCACGTTCGCCAACATTCGCATCAAGAACTTCATCAACAAGGACGCATCGGGCAACGTGCTCGAAGGCGGCAACACGCTGCACTATCCTTCGTGCGATAGCATGTCGATCTATGACGCCGCGATGAAGTATGCCGCCGAAAGCGTGCCGCTGGTGATCTTCGCAGGCGAGGAATACGGCAACGGCTCGTCACGCGACTGGGCGGCGAAGGGCACGCGTCTTCTGGGCGTTCGCGCCGTCATCGCCCAGAGCTACGAGCGCATCCATCGGTCCAACCTTGTGGGCATGGGTGTTCTGCCGCTGACCTTCGAGCTTGGCACGTCATGGCAGACGCTCGGCATGAAGGGCGATGAGCAGGTGACGATCCTGGGTCTCGAGGCAGGCCTCAAGCCGCGCCAGAAGATGGAAGCGGTCATCGCTTTTGCCGACGGCAAGAAGAAGACCATCCCGCTCGACTGCCGCATCATGACGCTCGACGAGCTGGAATATTTCAAGCACGGCGGCATCATGCAGTACGTCATCAGGCAGCTCGCCGCTTCCTGATTTTACGGGCGCAAAAATGAGAGGGGCCGGCGTTGCGTTGGCCCTTTTCTTTTGCCTAAAATCAGCGCCCGCGCGCTTCGGCGCGCCATATTATTGGCCACAAATCGAGAGGCGCGCCCCGGCAGGCCGTCATTTCCTGCCAGTTGCTGAGCATGAACGCGCGGCCATCCCACACATAAGCGCCGCGCACGCCGCAATCTCCCAGCCCCCGCCCTTTGGCGAAGAAAAAGATTGACCGGTCGTCCTCGCTAAACTCGCCGTTGACGATCTCGGTCATGTTGCGAACCAGAGCGCCGCCTTCGGGCTTTTCAAACTGGACGAGGCGTGGCGGGCCCGCGCGCGTTTGCAGGAAATAGATGCTTGCAAAATTGTATGCGGCGCGGCTGCACGGCATTTGCCAGAGCACGGCGTCCGGCGTGATCTGGTAGCCGATCTCATCGCCTTCCGCATCGTCGCCCAGATCAGGGCAAGCCGTCTTGCGCTGGGCTGCAACATTTGTCGGAGCTTTGCCGACAATCTGCTGGACCTGAAACGGCGAGCGCCCGATCGCCGGCAAGGACGGTGGCGCCGGTATTGTCCCCGCAGCGCGTTCTCCGCGCGCGACAAGGGCGGTCACGCCGCCTGCGCGTTGCTGCTGTTCGTCGATCCAGCGCAAAGCGGCGATTGCGCCTTTCAGCGAAATCACCGTTGCCGACTGGTTTGCCGGCGCGTCATCGAGGCGGCGCACGCGCAAAAATTCTGCGCGGCGAAGGGCCGCGATAAAGGCGGTCAGCTTGTCTTTCGGCAGTTCAATTCGAAGAAGTCCGTCGCGGCCAATTTCCGCCTTCGCGTCGCGCGCAAAAACATTGTCGCCGCCGGGCGGGTCGAACGTGATCTCCAGCGGCAGTTCCTGGAGTTCGGTTTCGAACGTGAACGCGAGGGAGATTTGCGGGTCCGCGTCGCGCCCGCCGCTGCGCCTGATGTCGATAAAGCCGAAGCTGTCGCCATCCGCCGGTCCCATGCCCATGGCGGCGCATGAGCGCAGGTTGTCGCAGGCGCCCTGCCAGTCCGTGAACAGACGAACGGATTGAGCGAAGACTTGTCCGGAAGCCAGCGCTCCTACAAGGACGCAAGCTGCGAAGGTGAGGGGACGCGGCATCATTGTTTCCGTGAGCGGGCCCACGCGCCCGCGCCGGAAGCTTATGCCGCATGAGGCCGTGCGGGAAGTCGCGCAGCGGTCCCGTCAGATTTTCAGATAGACATATCCCGCAGCTTGAAGACGCGCTGTTTCAGCCACTCCGGCCCTCACAAAGTCGGCACGGGCTACGCCATGAAGGGTCGCGACATCGAGCTTGCGCGCGACGATCGTGTTGGCGCAAACGAGAAAGCGAACGCCCGACGCCTTCAGCCGGCCGATCTCCGCCCCAAGTGATTCGCTTTTTTGCGCGGCGATGAGCAGATCGACGCCCTCGCCTTGCAAAACAACCCGCAGATCTGCCGCGCCCTTGGGTAAGGCTGCGACGTGATTGCTTAGCACCTTCAATCGCTGGCGATGCTCGGAGCCAAGCCAGCCTGCGCCTGCGGTGACGTGGTAGACGACCTTCTGGGGCTCGTACTCAGGAAAGATGATGTCGAGCGGCGTCGGCGGGGCGGCAGCCGTTTTTGAATAGAGCGATCCGCCCAGAAGTCCTGCGCCAACAAGCGCTGCAAGTATGAATGCCCTGCGCATCGTTCGATCCCCCACAGTTCGGCTTGCGCAGCTCTGTCCCAAAATGGGACACTTCGCAGCCGCTCAGCTCGGACAATGCGAACAAGGCGCCAGCCTTGCCTATCTCTTGCCTACGCTCGCTTATCCCTTGCCCATCGCTTGCCAATCAGCGCTGTGACAGCTAGCAATCCCGGCGAAATCAGAATTTCAGTCAGGATATGGCCCATGGCGACCTACAAGCTTTTCCTTCTTCCCGGCGACGGAATCGGCCCCGAGGTGATGACCGAAGTCGAGAAGGTGGCCGATTTTCTTGGGCAAGCGGGCGTTGCGAGCTTTGAGATCGAGAAAGGCCTTGTCGGCGGCTGCGCCTATGATGCGCACGGTCAGGCCATCAGCGAGGAGCATATGGCGCTGGCGCAGGCCGCTGACGCTGTGATCTTTGGTGCGGTGGGCGGCCCGAAATGGGACAGTGTGCCATATGACGTGCGTCCCGAGGCGGGCCTGCTGCGTTTGCGCAAGGATCTTGCGCTGTTCGCCAATCTGCGTCCCGCGATCTGCTATCCCGCGCTCGCCGACGCGTCCTCGCTGAAACGCGAGATCGTTGAAAACCTCGACATCATGATCGTGCGCGAGCTGACGGGCGGCGTGTACTTTGGCGAGCCCAAGCAGATCATCGATCTGGGCAACGGCCAGAAGCGCGGCATCGACACGCAGGTTTATGACACCTACGAAATCGAGCGCATTGGCCGCGTCGCTTTCGAGCTGGCCCGCAAGCGCCGCAACAAGGTGACGTCGTCGGAAAAGCGCAACGTCATGAAGTCCGGCGTGTTGTGGCACGAGGTGATGAGCGCGCTGCACAAGCGCGAATATCCCGATGTCGAGATCGAGCACCAGCTCGCCGATGCGCTCGGCATGCAGCTTGTGCGCTGGCCCAAGCAGTTCGACGTGATCGTCACCGACAATCTGTTCGGCGACATGCTGTCGGACGTCGCCGCCATGCTCACGGGCTCGCTCGGCATGTTGCCGTCCGCGTCGCTGGGCGCGGCGAACCCCAAGACCGGCCAGCGCAAGGCGCTGTATGAGCCCGTGCACGGTTCGGCGCCGGACATCGCAGGACAGGGTATCGCCAACCCCATCGCAATGATCGGGTCCTTTGCCATGTGCCTGCGTTATTCGTTTGGCCTGGGCGACGCAGCCGACAAGATCGAGCAGGCGATTGCTGACGTTCTTGCGTCGGGTTTGCGCACCGCCGACATCAAGGGCGATGCTGCGACGACCGTTTCGACGACTGAAATGGGCGAGGCGGTTCTGGCGCAATTGCGCAGGGCGATGGGCTGACGTCAGCTTTTGACGGGCGCGAAGCCAAGTCCCCGCGCCCGCAGCTCTGTTGACGACATGTCCGAGCGCGGTCCGTGTAGAAAAATGAAGCCCGGCGCGCCGCGTGATGTGAGCAGCGCGCCATCCCCTTCATCCAGCCGCCAGCGCGCCAGATAAGTCGCCGTTCGGCTGTGCGCGCCTTTCAGCGTCGATTGCGGCCGATCAATCACAGCGATCGGCACCAGATTCGTGATCTCACGCCAGCGTTGCCAGCGGTGAAACGAGCGCAGGTTGTCCGCTCCCATGATCCAGACAAAGCGCACGCCGGGACAGCGCCTGCGCAAATAGTCGATTGTGTCGTGGGTGAAGCGCGTGCCGATGTCGGCTTCCAGTCCAGTGACGACGATGCGCGGATGTCTGGCGATTTTGCGCGCCGCTGCGATGCGCGTCGCAAGCGGCGTTAGGTCGGAGTTTTCCTTGAGTGGATTGCCCGGCGTCACGAGCCACCAGATGGCGTCGAGCCGCAAGCGTTTCAGCGCAATCAGGCTTGCCAGTCTGTGACCGGGATGGGGCGGATTGAACGTGCCGCCGAAGAGGCCAATGCGCATGCCGCGCGTGTACCGGGGAAGCCGCGCGCGACCGCCATGATGAGGCGCGCCCATTAAGGTGGGCTCAGGGTCCGCGGCAGGCTCCAACTCAAATCCTCCCCAGGCCAGTGCGGCCGGCGCGCCGCCTCAGGGGCGCAATTGTCCTGAACCGCGCACGCGGTATTTGAATGACGTGAGCTGTTCGAGGCCCACGGGACCGCGCGCATGCATGCGGCCCGTTGCGATGCCGATCTCGGCGCCGAACCCGAACTCCCCGCCATCGGCGAACTGGGTGGAGGCGTTGTGCAGCACAATGGCGGAATCAACCTCGCGCAGGAACCGCTCGGCGCGCGCCTGATCCTGCGTGATGATGCAATCGGTGTGGTGCGAGCCGTAATGTTCGATGTGGTCCATCGCGGCGTCGAGCCCATCGACCACTTTGGCGGAGATCACCGAGTCGAGATATTCCGTGCTCCAGTCAGCCTGCGTTGCAGGTTTTACGCGCGCATCCGTGGAGCGAGCAGCTTCGTCGCCGCGCACTTCGCAGCCCTCATCTAGCAGCATCGAGACCAGCGGTTTGAGATGCGTCGCCGCGACAGCCTTGTCGACGAGCAGGGTTTCGGCTGCGCCGCAGACGCCGGTGCGCCGCAGTTTCGCGTTGCGCAGGATATTTGTCGCCATGTCGAGGTCGGCGGCGGCGCCCACATAGACGTGCACGATGCCTTCCAGATGCGCGAACACGGGTACACGCGCTTCGTCCTGCACGCGCGCGACAAGGCTCTTGCCACCGCGCGGCACGATCACGTCGAGATTGCCGTTAAGGCCCTTGAGCATTTCGCCGACGGCGGCCCGGTCACGGGTCGGCGCCATCTGGATGGCGGCTTCGGGCAGGTTCGCGGCGCGCAGGCCCGCCACGAGACATTCGTGAATCAGCGTCGAGGATCGAAACGAATCCGATCCGCCGCGCAGGATCACCGCGTTGCCCGCCTTCAGGCAGAGGGCGCCGGCGTCCGCCGTCACGTTGGGCCGGCTTTCATAGATCACGCCGACGACGCCCAAAGGGGTGGCGATGCGTTCGATCTTCAGGCCATTGGGGCGATCAAAAGTCGCCAGCAACCGTCCAACGGGATCGGGCAGGGCGGCGATGTCCTCGACGCCGCGCGCCATGGCTTCAATGCGCTGGTCGTTCAGCATCAGGCGGTCGAGATTGGCCTTTGATGCGCCCGCTGCCTGCGCAGCCTCAAGGTCGCGTCCGTTGGCGGCGATAATTTCTTTCGCAGCTCCCCGCAGGGCCTGCGCAGCCTCAACGAGCGCCCGGTTTTTGGCGTCGGTGGCGGCCAGTCCAAGCGCATGGGCCGAGGCGCGCGCGCGGGCGCCCATTTCGGCCATCAGCGAAGCGACGCTGGCGGTGTTCTCGACGGTGGTCATGTCTGCACCTGTAATGCTCGAGACAGGAATAACAGGTCGGCGGCTGGTTCGATAGATCAGCTCCGCTTGGTCAGTCTGTGACGAGCGCCATGTCGTCGCGATGGATCATCTCGGCCCGCCCCGGCGCTCCCAGCACAGATTCGATGTCGCGGGAGTTACGGCCGACGAGTTGCCCCGCGTCTGCGGCGTCGTAGGCGATGAGGCCGCGGCCCAATTCGGCGCCGTTCGCATCGCGGATCAGCACACAATCGCCGCGGGCGAAGGCGCCTTCGACGCGCGTAACGCCCGCTGGCAGAAGGCTGCCGCCCCTGCCCAGCGCAGCTGACGCGCCTGCGTCCACATGGATGACGCCACGCGGCTCCAGCGAGCCCGCAATCCATTTCTTGCGCGCAGTGATCGGGTTCGACGAGGTGAGAAACCATGTGCACCGCCCGCCGTCCGCGATCCGGGCAATCGGATGCTCCACGCGGCCATCGGCAATAACCATGTGCGCGCCGCCGCCGACCGCTATTTTGGCGGCCTCGATCTTGGTGCGCATGCCGCCGCGCGAGAATTCCGATGCGGCGCCGCCCGCCATGCCTTCGATCTCGGCGCTGATGCGCGGCACGACAGGTATAAGCCGCGCGCTGGGGTCTTCGTGGGGCGGGGCTGTGTAGAGGCCATCAATGTCCGAGAGCAACACAAGGACGTCGGCGCTCGCCATTGTCGCAACGCGGGCGGCCAGACGGTCGTTGTCGCCGTAGCGGATCTCGGTCGTCGCCACGGTGTCGTTTTCGTTGATGACGGGCACGGCGCGCATCTCCACAAGTCGGCCGATGGTGGCGCGCGCATTGAGATAGCGGCGGCGTTCCTCCGTGTCGTGAAGCGTGACCAGAATTTGTCCCGCGACGATGTCGCGATCTGACAGCGCCTTCGACCATGTGCGCGCCAGCGCAATCTGACCGACGGCGGCGGCGGCCTGGCTGTCCTCCAGCTTCAGGGCGCCGCGCGGCAACTTGAGGAGGGTGCGTCCCAGCGCGATTGAGCCCGACGAAACGACCAGAACATCGCGGCCGTCCTTGTGCAGGGTTGCGATGTCATCGCAGAGCGCTTCGAGCCACCGCCGCTTCACCTCGCCGCGCGCCTGATCGACAAGCAGCGACGAGCCGACTTTTACGACGACGCGGCGGAAGGATGAGAGTGAGGGAGCGAGTGTCACGGGCTTCACAACGCAAGGATTAGCCGCGTTCGGGATCGGGCGCGGGCTAGCCCCGAATAGGCAGTGCGGCGATTAAATTCAACACTTCAGGCTGAAAGCCGCCAATCAATGCGTCACGGTCGCCAGGTTTCCTCAGGCACGCCCGCCATTTCCACAACCCGCGCATGGCCAATCGCGCCGGACAGAGCGCGCAGCACGTCCTGCACGCCGGTGCGGGTGGCGGCCGACAATATCATGGGCGGCTTGCGGCGTTCGCCGTCCGCCACCGCCGGACCATAGGTCCGCATTGCGCGCTTGAGGCGTTCGAGCTGGGCTTTCAGGGTCTCTTCATCGACCGCGTCAGTGCGTGAGAGCGCGACGATTTCCTGCTTCTCGTCCAGTTCGTTGCCATAGGCGATAAGCTCGTTTCGCACCGTCTTGTAGGCTTTGCCGGCGTGTTCGCCGCCTGCGTCAACCAGATGCAACAGCACCCGGCAGCGCTCGACGTGGCCAAGGAAGCGGTCGCCGAGCCCGTGGCCCTCGTGGGCGCCCTCGATCAGGCCCGGAATGTCGGCAAGGACAAACTCCTTGTCGTCGACGCGCACCACACCCAGTCCGGGATGCAGGGTCGTGAAGGGATAGTCCGCGATTTTTGGCTTGGCGGACGTCACTGTCGCCAGAAAGGTTGATTTGCCTGCGTTGGGCAGGCCCACAAGGCCGGCGTCGGCGATCAGCTTCAGCCGCAACCAAATCGTGCGCTCGTCGCCTTCCTGGCCGGGATTGGCGCGGCGCGGCGAGCGGTTTGTCGATGTGGCGAAATACAGATTGCCAAAACCGCCGTTGCCGCCGCGCGCAATGACCACGCGCTGGCCGACCATGGTGAGGTCCGCGATCAGCGTCTCGTTGTCTTCCTCGAAGACCTGCGTGCCGACCGGCACCTTCATGATGATGTCGGCGCCTTTGCCTCCGGCGCGATTGCGGCCCATGCCGTGTATGCCGGTGCCCGCCTTGAAGTGCTGCTGATAACGATAATCGATCAGCGTGTTGAGGCCATCGACGCACAGGGCGATGATGTCGCCGCCGCGTCCGCCGTCGCCGCCGTCGGGACCGCCGAACTCAATGAATTTCTCGCGCCGGAACGAGACGGCGCCTGCGCCGCCGTTGCCCGAGCGGATGTAGATTTTGGCTTGATCGAGAAACTTCATGTCGAATGCCTATCCGCGAGGCGCCACAAGAGCAATGCTCTTAGGTGAGCAATGCCCTTCGCCGCCTCCGGTTCAGTTTGGCGGCCTAGAGAAGGGCCGCTCGCGGCGCGTCAGCCGCAGTGAGCGGGCACGCCTTGCCCGCAATCCAGAATTCCCGCTTGAGCCGAAAGCGCTCGCACAGCACGAGGCCGCCCCGGGCAGGCAGATCAATACGACCCTGGCCTTCGCTCGAAAAGCCGCACTTTATCAGAACCCGGCGCGACGCTTCGTTCTCAAGCATCGCCTGCGCGTGTATCTCGGTCACGTCGGCCAGACGGAAGGCCGTCTCAATCATCGTCTCTACGGCCTCGGTGACATAGCCGTGGCCCTGTTGGGGTCGCCCGATCCAATAGCCGAGCAAGGCCGACCCCGGACGGGTTTCGTGCAGGCCAACGGCGCCGATAGCCTCCAGCGGCTTGCCCCGGCGCGCAATGACGAGCGAAAGGCTGGAACCCTGCGCATTGGCGGCGCGCGCAGAAAAAATCCACTTCGCTGCGTCCTGCGGCGTATAGGGGTGCGGGATGCTGGCGGTCATTTCCGCGACCTCACGGTCGCCGGCCAGTTTTGCGAGGGACGCTGCGTCGGGAGCGCGCGGCCAGCGTAGCCAAAGACGCGCGGTTTCGAGCCGAAACACGTCGTCTCGCGTTAAATCCGGAAACATGGCCTTGCTCCGATATTGGGCTCCTTCAGCCCAAACAGAAAGGGAGATGGTTTCCATCTCCCCGCTTCCTTTCGGAGGTGACATGATCCGGAAAAATCCGTGGGGTCGCCGGGGTTATAGAAACCGGCGACACCTCGATGATCCGAAGCTCGCCGCTATTCAGCAGCCTGCATTTTCTGGGCCGGGACGACCGAGATGTAGGCGCGCTTTTGATCAGCTTTGAACTCGACCACGCCATCGGCAAGCGCGAACAGGGTGTGGTCCTTGCCGATGCCGACGTTGCGGCCGGGGTGCCACTTGGTGCCGCGCTGACGCACGAGAATGTTGCCGCCCAGAACCGTCTGGCCGCCAAACTTCTTCACGCCAAGACGGCGACCATCCGAGTCGCGACCGTTGCGGGACGAGCCGCCTGCCTTTTTATGAGCCATCGCTCCACTCCATCCATTCATCCGCCGCGTTCAAGCAGGCGGGAAAAAACAATCCGCGGGGCGCACCCCGCGACGCGCTCAGGCTGTGATGCCGGTGATCCTGACGATCGTCAGATCCTGACGATGGCCACGCTTGCGCTTTGAATTCTTGCGGCGGCGCTTCTTGAAGGCGATGACCTTCGGTCCGCGCTCTTGCTCAACGATCTCGCCGACGACGGATGCGCCGGAGACCAGAGGAGCGCCGATCTGCATGTTGTCGCCGTCGCCCACCATGAGGACTTCGCCGAAGGTGACTTTTTCACCGGCCTCGCCATCAAGGCGCATGACGGTGATCTTCTCGTTGGCGGCAACGCGATACTGCTTGCCACCGGTTTTAATGACTGCGAACATCGTTCTATCCCGTGTTCAATATCGCCCTGCGGAGGAGCCCGCGGCCGACTTCTTGGCAGTTAACCAGTGAATGCCCGTGTTTCGCGGCCCCACTGGGCCAAACGAAAACGCGCGGCAAGCGCCGCGCTGAGCGCGCCTCATATGCCGGAAGAGGCCCGGGGAGTCAACCAAAGCAGGCGCTGCGCGAGACTTGCGACCGCCTCGATTGACAAGGCCATACCCCAATCTTATCTCTGCTGCCGGCTTTTCAGGCGGAAAAATGCAGGCGTCGCCCGCGCACAAGCGCGGCGGCGCGGCTGCGCAGGCGCATTCTGCGTTCACCCATCCTCCGGCTAAGCGCGGCGCGCGGATTTCGGCGCGTGGCCGGTCCAGAAGGGTATTTCATGTTCGGCACACTCGCGAAAAAGCTTTTCGGCTCTTCCAACGACCGGCGTCTCAAGGCCTACACGCCCAATGTGCAGGCGATCAACGCGATGGAAGCCGAGATCGCCAAGCTCTCCGACGATGAACTTCGCGCGCAAACCGTCAAGTTCCGCGAGGAGCTGAAGGCCGGGAAAACGCCCGACGACCTTCTCGCGCCAGCCTTCGCGACGGTGCGTGAGGCGGCCAAGCGTTCGCTGGGTCAACGGCACTTCGACGTACAGTTGATCGGCGGCGTCGTTCTTCATTCGGGCGCCATTGCGGAGATGAAGACCGGCGAAGGCAAGACGCTCGTCGCCACCCTCGCCACCTATCTCAACGCGCTTGCCGGCGAAGGCGTTCATGTTGTGACCGTCAATGATTACCTCGCCAGCCGTGACGCGGACTGGATGGGCAAGGTCTATCGCTTCCTGGGAATGAGCGTGGGCGTGATCGTCCATGGCCTCGATGACGAACAGCGGCGTGAGGCCTACGCCTGCGACATCACATACGGCACGAATAACGAATTCGGATTCGACTATCTGCGCGACAATATGAAGTACGAGCTCGAGCACATGGTGCAGCGTGGCCACGCCTTCGGCATCGTCGACGAAGTGGATTCAATTCTCATTGATGAAGCGCGTACGCCGCTCATTATTTCGGGACCGTCGGAAGACAAGTCCGATCTTTATATGATCATCGACAAGCTCATTCCGCAGCTGACGAAAGAGCATTACGAGATTGACGAAAAGCAGCGCACCGCCAATTTGACGGAAGCGGGCAATGAGCGCATCGAGCAATTGCTGTCGGGAGCTGACCTTCTGCGCGAAGGAGGCCTCTACGACGCCGCCAACGTAACCATTGTTCACCACGTCCAGCAGGCGCTGAAGGCGCACACTCTTTTCCAGCGTGACAAGGATTACATCGTCCGCAACGACGAAGTCGTCATCATCGACGAGTTCACGGGGCGCATGATGCCCGGTCGCCGCTTTTCGGAAGGACTGCATCAGGCGCTGGAAGCCAAGGAGCAGGTGTCCGTTCAGCCCGAGAACGTCACGCTCGCCTCCATCACGTTCCAGAATTATTTCCGGCTGTACCGCAAGCTGGCCGGCATGACCGGCACGGCGTCCACTGAAGCCAATGAATTTGCGGAAATTTACAAGCTAGAAGTCATCGAAATTCCGACAAACCGGCCCGTCTCGCGCATCGATGAGGATGACGAAGTTTATCGCACTGTCGATGAAAAGCTGAAGGCGATCATCCGCGAAATCGAGGCGGCGAATTCCACGATGCAGCCACTTCTCGTGGGCACAACGTCCATCGAGAAGTCCGAACAATTGGGCGAATTCCTCAAGTCGCACGGCTACAAGCATATCGATTTCGAAGACGTGCGCGGTCTGGAAAAGCTTTATGCTGCGGGACGCGAGGGCAAGCCTTCAAAACAATTCGCAATTCTCAATGCGCGCTTTCACGAGCAGGAAGCCCTGATCGTTGCAGAAGCGGGCGTGCCGGGCGCTATCACGATCGCCACCAACATGGCCGGTCGCGGCACGGACATTCAGCTGGGCGGCAACGTCGAGATGCGCGTTTTGCAAGAGTGCAAGGGGATTGACGATCCTGCAGCGCGCGCAGCCAAGGAAGAGGAAATCCGGGCCGACGTGGCGGCGCTGAAAGAGCGCGCGCAGGCCGCCGGAGGTCTCTACATCATCGGCACAGAGCGTCATGAAAGCCGCCGCATCGACAACCAGCTGCGCGGCCGCTCCGGCCGTCAGGGCGACCCCGGGCGTTCCAAGTTCTTCCTGTCGCTGCAGGACGATCTCATGCGCATCTTCGGGTCCGAGCGCATGGACACGATGCTCACGCGCCTTGGCCTCAAGGAGGACGAAGCGATCGTCCATCCGTGGATCAACAAGGCGCTAGAGAAGGCGCAGCAGAAGGTCGAGGCGCGTAACTTCGACACCCGCAAGAACATCCTGAAGTATGACGACGTCGCCAACGATCAGCGCAAGGTGGTGTTTGAGCAGCGTCGCGAGATGATGGCGCAAACTTCAGTCGAGGAGACAGTGGGCGACATGCGCGCCAACGTCATCGACGAGACCGTGGCAAAGCATATCCCGAAGGATTCCTATCCCGAGACATGGGACGTTGCAGGGCTTGATACTGCGTTGCAGGATTTGCTGAGCGTGGAGCTTCCCGTCGCAGATTGGGCGAAGGAAGAGGGAATCGGCGAGGAAGAGATTTCCGATCGTGTTCAAAAGGCGGCGGAGGAGGCTTACGCTGCGCGCGTCGAGAAGAACACGCCCGACGTCATGCGCATGGTTGAGAAGCAGATCGTTCTGCAAGTTCTCGATCACTTCTGGCGCGAACATCTCGTGCAGCTTGAGCATCTGCGTCAGGTGATTGGCTGGCGCGGCTATGCGCAGCGCGATCCGCTGAACGAATACAAGTCTGAGTCCTTCGACCTTTTCAACAGCCTCATCGGGCGCTGGCACGAAGTGACGACGCAGCAATTGATGCGCGTTGAAATTTCGTTCGACGCTCCGCCCGAAGGCGGCGCCTTCGAGGGCCAGCAAATAGACGGCGATAGCATGGCGGATCTCGACGCAATTAACGCGCGCATCGCGGCAGGAGAATTCGCGCCGACGTCTCTCCTGTTTGGAGGCGCTGCGCAAGCCGAGCCCGCGCCGCAGGTTGTGCGCGAACCAACTGACGCCTCGACATGGGGCAAGGTGGGACGCAACGAGGCGTGCCCGTGCGGTTCAGGCAAGAAATACAAGCATTGCCACGGCGTACTATAAATCACAATCAAATCAAGAGCTTAACGATATTCTTGCGCCTATACAACACCTGTGCAAACATAGGTTTTGCGCCTAAGTGCTTGTGACACCTAGGCAAAACCTAGGCACGTGTTTGATGCAAGACGCTGTGAGATTGGAAGATGGCAACGTCGTCGTGTACATGCGCGGCGGCAGCTATTACGTGCGCCTGAAAGCTGGCACCAACAAATACATCCACAAAACTCTCAAAACAGGCAATCTGGACGACGCAAAACGGGCCGCTGTGCGCCAGTGGCACCAGTTCGAGGTCAAGCAGGACCTTGGGATCCCGTTCCAGGTCAAAACTCTTAACGTGGTCATCGACGAATACGTCGTCATGCGCACCTTGCAGCACAAGCAGGGAAAGACATCCACATACATGCTGCGCCAGATCGAGCGTGTGGTGAAATTCTGGCGCAAATACGCAGGCTCCAAAGCCATCGCCAACATTGGCAACGCAGAACTGAATGGCTACGTCGTTTGGCGCAGGGATTATTACAGCAGCATGAGCGACTTGGAGTTGCCCAAGAACGCCAAGCGCAATCCCACTGATAAAACGCTGCAATGGGAAATCATGCTTGGCAAAGCCCTGATCAAATGGGCCCATGAAAAAGGCTATCGCGGAACACAAGCGTTACCCACGTTCACGTTCGTTCCCAAAAAGAAGCGTGTTCGACCAGCTTTTGAATTGGGTGATTACAGAAAACTATGGCGAGCTTTAATTAAATGGGAGCGCGAGTGTGAGGACCATAGGTTCTTGCACACGCGGCAACTGCTGCGCGACTATGTGCTGATATTAGCCAACAGCGGCATGCGTGTGGGTGAAGCCAACAGTTTACGAGTGCGTGATATCCAGCCATTCAAAGACAGCGCAGGGCGACGCAACTACAGGTTCATCGTGCGTGGTAAAACAGGCGAACGCGATGTTATCCCGCGAGCAGATGCTGCACGCTATGTGGATAGGGTCATGGAGCGAAACACTGACGCCAAACCAGACGACTTCTTTTTTGCAATGAAAGGTGGCAGCAAGATAATCACGCTTGCAGATCAATTTGATAAAGTCTTGGAGCTGGGCGCAGTTGAAAAGAACAGCCACGGTGAAAAGTTCAGCTTGTACAGCTTGCGGCACTTTTACGCCGTGCAGGCTCTGCGCAAAGGCATTGGTGTGTTCGACATCGCACGCAACATGGGCACCAGCGTGCAGATCATCCAAAGCTACTACGGTAAGACAGCTACACCAATGAGCATGGCAACCACACTTGGTGGCAGAGTACGAACAACTAAGGCAACCACCCAAACCAAACGTACAAAGAAAGACGATCCAGACACACCACCTAATGGAACGTAAAATACATGAGCACTATTCGTGTTTTCCTCCTTGCTAACTTCTTGGCGCTAACAACGACGGTAACGGCTCAAGCACAGGCGCAACCAACGTTTCAATGTTGGGGGTCATACACGAACATATTTCAAGCACCTCAGAGTGGTGATCCGTCAGGGATCGAAGTCTTCATCCTATCAAGATCAGAAG
>CANMLK010000027.1 GCA_947498445.1 Beijerinckiaceae bacterium | reverse complement strand
ACTTCCGCCGCGTGCGTGGCTGCAGACGCGTGCGCAGGCGGAACGCCCAAAGCCAGCAGCGCCGTCGTCGCAATCAAGCCATACGCCATGCCAAGCGCGCCATCGACCAGCTGACCGAGGAAGCCTACAAGAGAGAAGATCAGAAAATCTTCGAGCATGAACCACACGCTGATGCAGAGACCTTGAACATATAGCGCTGGCTGCAGAAGTAACAATGTGACGCGGACACACGAGGGCCGCGCGATCAACCGGGAATGGAGGCGATGACGATGGGCAAGATCGAAGCGCGACTGAAGGAGCTCGGGATTGAATTTCCAGATCCCACAACGCCGCGGGGGAATTTTCTGCCCTTTCGGCGCGAGGCCTCCATGGTTTTTCTGTCGGGCCAGATTTGCGAATGGAATGGCGCCGTGACCTGCGAAGGTGCGGTGGGAGATGGCGGCGTCAGCATTGAGGCTGCGGCGCAAGCGGCGCGCGTCTGCGCAATCAGGTTACTTTGCGCCCTGAGACTCGCCTGCGATGGAGACCTCGACCGCGTGCGGGCTTTCGCGCGCCTGACGGGTTACGTCAATTGCGTGCCCGGGTTTGCATGGTCGCCGCTGGTCATCAATGGCGCGACGCAACTTTTCGTTGATGTGTTCGGTGAGGCGGGGCGCCATGCGCGCACCGCAATTGGCGTCAGCGGCCTCCCGGGCAACGCGTCAGTCGAGGTTGAAGGCATCGCGCTGATCGATTGAAGTCGCGAGACTCTTTCAGATCTAAGCTCGAATCAGGTATCTCATGGACTTTGCAAATCAGGTTGCGGGAGCGCGTGATGGGAAAGCCAGATACGATTGCGCAGGCGCCGAGCGCCACCGATGCGCTGAAATCCGCCCTGCCCGGATTCGCCGCGCAGCTTGAAAAATGGATGCCGCGCGCCGCAACTGCGCAAGCATGGGCGCGCCGTGGCAACGAGTTTGAACCCGAGTTGCAGATTTCCGCCCATTGCGATCCACGCTTTGACGCACGCGGCGCGAAGGCGACGCAAATGGTGATGGAGAAGTATGGCTCCTACGCTGTCGCCGCGCACCTGGCTTATCTTGTCAGCGAATTTAGCCTCGAAGTGCAATTTTTGACGCCGGACATTGGCGCGGAAGCTGCGGCCCTCTGGGCAAAGACAGCCGGTCCGCGCGGCAAGGCGGCGTAAATTGCTGCGGCTCAACAAAAAGGCCGGGCGCGCCCGGCCCTCCGCGATTGGCGCATCATAAAATCAATCAGAGCGTCCAGAGGTGGACGCGCGCATTGCGCACCTGTTCGGTGACCTTCGGCTCCCAGTCACCCATCATGAACTCGTGTGAGACGATCCGCGTCCCGGGCTTCAGCTCAGCTTTCAACCGGTCGCGAAGCTTGAGCAGCACATGCGGGAACAGATAAAGCGTCACAACCGTGGCGTCGGCAATCGGTACGAGGAAAACATCGCCCTCTACGAAAGTGACAAGGTTCTCAACGCCTGAGCCTTTCAAATTGGCGTTCGCCTCCTCGATGCGAACCGGATTGATGTCGACGCCGCGCGCGCGGCAGCCAAATCGTTTCGCTGCTGCAATCGGAATACGGCCGTCGCCCGAGCCCAGATCGATGACGATATCGTCTTTCGTGACGTTGGCGAGTTCGAGCATCTTGTCGACGACGTCATCGGGTGTGGGGACGTAAAGCCAATCGGGGTTTGGCGCCTGCAGCGGCTGGGCCTGCTGCGCAAGCGCCGAGGTGGCGCCGATAAGCGACGCTGCGCCCGCCAATGCGGACCGACGCGTGATCAGACTTGATGCGAACCCGCTCATATAATCCCCTTGTCAATTCAGCCCGAAACGGACCGCGGGGCAGTTTACGCAGCCCTTGCCGCGCCGCAAGCAGGGGGCGGAGGTCCAGCTTCCGCTATTCACAGACACGCGCGAAAGGCCGGCCCAAGGGACCGGCCTTCTGCATGTTTGGCTGGAGTTAGCGGGTGCCGCCCCCGGTAGTTCCACCAGGCGCCGCAGGAGCAGCCGGGGCAGCAGGAGCAGCGGGCCTCGCAGGCGCCGCAGCACCGGAGCTGGATAAATTGGTCGTGACAGATGGCGCGGACGGCGCGGTGTTATTGATCGTGGTGCTCGACGTGCTGGAGCCCCAATTGCCGCCGGAAATGAGGACGAACGCTACACCGATGACGATCAGCGCGCCGACGATAACGCCGACGATGCCCATTGATCCGCTACGGTGACGTTCGATTGTGTCAACCATTGCTGGAATCTCCCTTTTTTTACCACCCGGACAAAACGGAACGGGCCCGATTGGTTCCGGCCGGGCCTGCGCTTACGTCTGCGCCGTGTTGGCCGTCTGCCAGTGCAATGCTAGAAGCAAGCGCGATCAAATTGGACGAAGCCGCTCATCTGGCGGACTGGGAGGGGACGTGAAACACGCAGTTGCGCTTGGCGCATTTCTGGCGCTTGGGACGACACTTGGAATCGTAACTGGACCGACTTCGGCGAATGCCGACGCCATTTCCGATTTCTACAAGGGCAAGACGGTGAGCATCGTGGTCGGGCATGAGGTTGGCACGGGGTTTGACGTCTACTCGCGCGTTCTTATCCGCCACATGGGCCGCTACATTCCCGGCAGTCCTAATATGATCGTCCAGAATATGCTGGGCGCCAGCGGCGTTACCTCCGCCAACTGGCTTTATAATATCGCGCCCAAAGATGGCACGGTGATGGGCACTTTCGCGCAAACCGTCCCGCTCGAACCGTTGTTTGGCAACCAGATGGCGCGCTACGATGCGAACCGCCTTGTGTGGATCGGCAATATGGAGTCAAGCGTTGCAATCTGCGGCGTGACAAAAGCCTCTGGCGTGCAGACCTTCGACGACATGCTCAAGCGCGAAGTCCTGATGGGCGCAACCGGCCCCACGGGGCCGCTCTTGAAATCATCCCTTGCGGTGAAGAACCTCCTTGGCGCGCAGATCAAGGTGATCGCAGGATACAAGGGCTCAGCTGACGTAAAGCTCGCTATGAACCGCGGCGAAGTGCAGGGCATTTGCGGCCTGCCGTGGTCTACTGTGAAATCGTTCTGGAAGAACGAACTGGAAGCAGGCGAATTCAAGCCCATCATCCAGATCAGCGGCGACAAGACGAGCGAGATCGGCGACATTCCGCACGCTCGCGATTTCATCAAGACTGATCGAGATCGCGCGTTGTCGGGCCTGCTGTTTGGCGTACAGGCGCTGGGCCGCGTCTACGCAGCGCCGCCTGAGACGCCCGTCGAGCGCGTGACGGTGTTGCGCAAGGCCTTCATAGACACAATGTCCGACACGGAATTCCTGTCCGACGCAAAGAAGACCGGCATCGACATCATCCCCATGGACGGCGAACTGCTGACGCGCCTGTGGGGCGAGTTCACCTCAACTCCAGCAGCCATCGTCGAGGAAGCAAAGAAGGCTACGGCGCCCTGAACGGAGATACCTGAAAGAACGAGAAAGCCCCGCTTGGCGGGGCTTTTTTATTCTGCAGCGCGCTGCGTCACCAGCAATTGGCTGAGCAGCGAGCGAAGCGCGGCTGGACGCAGCGGCTTGTTGAGCACACGGATATCGTTAGCTTCGGCCAAGACGCGCACTTCAGGCGTGCGATCAGCCGTCACGAGCACGGACGGCGTTTCAAGTCCGAATACGCGGCGCAGATGAAGGATCGCCTCGACGCCGTCGCCATCGTCAAGATGATAGTCGGCGACAATGGCCTGCGGCGCGAGGTTGCGTGCGGACAATTCACGCTCCGCCGTCTCAATGCTGTCAGCGGTGATGACGTTGCATCCCCATCCTGACAGAAGACCGCGCATGCCATCCAGAATGCGTTCCTCGTTGTCAATCGCAAGAACAACCATGCCGCTCAGCGGCAGATGCTGTGCGGCCGACACGTGCGCATCTTCAAAGCCGCTGTCGAGCGCGACCGCTGCAGCGCGGGGCACTTCCACACGGAACACCGTTCCACGCCCAGGCTCGGACGACAGGCTCACGCGATGGCGCAGCACGCGGCCGAGGCGCTCGACGATGGAGAGCCCGAGGCCAAGCCCGCGCGCTGTTTTTGCGGCAGGCGCCAGACGCTCGAACTCACGAAAGACGATTTTCTGTTTGTCCTGCGGGATGCCAAGGCCCGTGTCCCACACTTCCACCACAAGGCTTTCACCGCGATGGCGTACGCCAACAAGTACGCGCCCTTTGGGCGTGTATTTGATCGCGTTTGATATGAGGTTCTGAAGCAGGCGGCGCAACATGCGCTTGTCGGAGCGCACGTTAAGCGAGCACTGCGCAAAATAAAGTTTCAGGTTTTTCTCTTTGGCGAGGGGCTCGAACTCAACACGCAGCTGGCTGAGCATGTCGCCCAGCGGAAAGACACTGGGCTCCGCCTTCATCTTGCCCGCGTCGAGGCGCGAAATTTCAAGCAACGTCGTGAGAATTTCCTCGACCGCCTCCAGCGAGAGATCGAGATTGGTGATCAGCTGAGCCGCATCGGCCCCGCCTTGGCGTGAGCGCTCAAGCAAGGTTGTCGCATAAAGGCGCGCGGCATTGAGCGGTTGCAGAATGTCGTGACTTGCGGCTGCCAGAAACCGTGTTTTCGACTGGTCGGCGGCTTCGGCAATTCCTTTGGCCTTGGCCAGTTCGCCGTTCAGCTGAACCAGCTCTTCCGTGCGTTCGCGGACGCGTTGCTCCAGCGTTTCGTTTGTGGCTTCCAGCGCTTCTTCGGCCCGCACCGTCTGCGTCACATCAGTGTATGTCGTGACAAGACCGCCATCCGGCATGCGCGCGGAGCGAATTTCAATCGCGATGCCGCGCTCCAGTCGCAAACGCGTTGGCGCCGGTTCGTTGACGAGCAATTCCAGCCGACTCATCACCTGCTGCGCCGGGACGCCAGGGCCGTAGATGCCGCGCGTGGCGTTGTAGCGAAGCAATTCTTCAAGCTCGAGGCCAACATGCAAAAATCCGCTGGGCATGTCGAAAAGATCGCGGAATTCGCGATTCCACGCCATGAGCCGCAGGTCGCGATCAAACACGGTGATTCCCTGACGGGCGAAATCGAGCGCGTGCTGCAACAGATCGCGATTGTATTGCAGGGTCGCGGAGGCGTCATCGATGAGTTTGAGCGCGGCCTCGCGCGAAAGATTTCGCCTGCGCAGCAGAAGCGAAAGGACAAGGCGCGACGACGATGCGCCAATCGCCGAAGCGAGCAAATGTTCGGCAAAGCGAAGTAGGTGAACGTCAGCCTCATCGGCGGGATTGAGCGCCGAACCACGCGACTGCATGAAATCCGCGAAGGATCGTTTGGTGTGCTCTGATCCCAGATAGCGTCCGACGGCGCCTTCCAGTTCGCTGACCGTGATGCGCGCGCCGCTCATGCGCATCGCCTGACCAATCACGCCGGGCTCCGAGCCCACGAAGGCTGACGCCTGCAACCGCTCGATGGGCGTTGGAAGCCGCGCCAGAGAGAAGCCGACGAAGGCGAGCATGTTGGCGGAAAGTGACCACACCACGCCATGAACAAGCTGGCTCCAGTCCACGCCAAAAAGCGCAGTGGGTTTGAGCGCGCGAAGGCCTAGCGGGCCATACTTGACGATGTCCGCAACGCTTTCAGAATCGATGGCTAGCGAAGGAAGCAACAGCGTGTACGCCCACAGCGTGATGCCCATGAGAAGCCCCGCCATGGCGCCACGCGCAGTCGCCCGGCGCCAGAAAAGGCCGCCAAAGAAGGCTGGCGCAATTTGAGCGATGGCGGCGAAGGACAGCAGGCCGATGGCCGCCAGCCCAGCTTCCGCCGAATAGTGAAAATACGCGTAGCCCATGGCGAGCAGCACGACGATGGCCACGCGGCGAATGATGAGAATGAGCGATCCCGGATCGCCCGCCTCAATGCGCCGGCGCATGCGCGAGACGCGCAGCATCAGCGGCATGAAAAGATGATTTGACGCCATGATCGACAAGGCGACGCAGGCGACGATCACCATCGCGGTGGCGGCGGAAAGGCCGCCAATCATCACAAACACCGCAAGCGTGTTGGCACCGGATTCGAGCGGCAGCGCAAGCACGGTCATGTCGCGGTCGATCGTCCCTTCCGGAAAGGTGAGACGGCCTGCAATCGCCAGCGGTATGACGAAGATATTGATCGCCACCAGATACAGCGGGAACAACCAGGCAGCAGTGCGCACATCGCGCTCGTCGCGATTCTCCACGACTGTCACATGGAACTGGCGCGGCAGAAGGATGATGGAGCACGCCGCCAACAATGTCGTGGCGACCCAGGTGGAGGCGTTTGGCATGCGCGCCAGAACGCTGCTGATGGCCGGGTCTGCGGCCGCGCGTTCAGTGAGGTCGCCAAGGCCATCAAACATCCACCACGTGACATAAGCGCCAACCGCGATGAACGCGACCAACTTGACGAGCGATTCCATTGCGATGGACAGGACGAGCCCGTCCTGATGTTCGGTCGCGTCGATGTTGCGCGTGCCAAAGGCCATCGCGAAGCCCGCCAGCATCACCGCGACGATGAAAGAGAGATCGCCGGCGCTGGATGACAGCGCAATCGTGCGGCCGGCGTTGAGCGAATCCAGAACCGTCGCAACGGAGGTGGAAATCGCCTTCAGCTGCAATGCGATATAGGGAACCGCCCCGATGACGCAGATGATGGCGACCAGCGCCGCCACCTGCTCCGACTTGCCATAGCGGGCGCCGACAAAGTCCGCGACAGAGGTGATGTTTTGCGCCTTTGCGATGCGCACAATGCGCAGCACCAGCGGGAAAAAGAGGCCGATGACGAGGATCGGTCCAATGTAGATGGGCAGAAAATCGAGGCCGTTGGCCGAGGCCAGGCCGACCGAACCGAAGAATGTCCAGGATGTGCAGTACACGGCGAGCGTCAGGGCGTAGATCACCGGTCGCGCCCGCGACTGCATGAACTTGCGCCCGGACGTGTCGCCATAATGGGCGACAGCAAACAGGCCGCACAGGTAAACCAGCGCGCTGAGGATCGCGATGCCGCCAAAACTCACGACGAACTCATCCCTTGGCGTTCTCCCGGGCCGTTCACGCCTGTATAACATGCAGAACAAGCGTAGTAGGCGTTACATTAAGCGCAATCGAAGCTATTGTAGCGGTCGACTTGCGGGCTTTTTTGCGCCCGCAGGGTCTATGGAGGTCGATATGTGAAAAGAATTCAAAGAATTCGCCATGCGTGGCAACGTCGTGGATCTCGCCATTGGCGTGATTATCGGCGCAGCTTTCAGTAAAATCGTTGATTCGCTCGTGGCTGATATCATCATGCCGGTCATCGGCGCGATCACCGGCGGCCTCGATTTCTCGAATTATTTTTTAGGTCTGTCGTCCGCCGTTAACGCCACGTCCCTCGTGGACGCCAAGAAACAGGGCGCCGTGCTCGCGTTCGGCAACTTCATGACGATTGCGGTCAATTTCATCATTATCGCCTTCGTGCTCTTCCTCATCATCCGCGCCATCAACCACCTGCGTCGCAACGAAGCGGCGGCTCCGGAAGCTGCTCCGGCCCCGGCGCGTGAAGCGGTTCTACTTGAGGAAATCCGCGACTTGCTGGCCAAGAAGTAGCAGCAACGCTTGCTGGGGGTGGGATTTTGCGTGATTTATGGCGCGCGCCTTGCTAGGCGCTAGTCAGGTCATGACAGCTCCCACTCCCTCTCAAGCATTTCGAAAGCCGCCGATTGTGCGGCAATTGCAGACCGTCGCGTTCGGCTGCGCCGGTTCGGCCGCTTTCTTATGGCTGGGTATTCCGGGCGGCGCCATTTCGGGCGCGATGGTCGCCGTCACCCTCTTGACGGTTTTTGGCATTGCGCATCGCATAGAAGGGGGGCTCCGCATCGCGGCC
Organism: Beijerinckiaceae bacterium; assembly: GCA_947498445.1. Classification (GTDB taxonomy): domain Bacteria; phylum Pseudomonadota; class Alphaproteobacteria; order Rhizobiales; family Beijerinckiaceae; genus Terripilifer. Next base: position 16,061 of record CANMLK010000027.1, on the reverse strand, counting down.
ATGATCGCCTCCGGCGTCACCATTGGCGCGGCGGTCAACCCTGAAACGCTGCGCGGTGTGGTCACTTACCCCGTCAGCCTGCTCATCATGAGCGTCAGCATCGCGGCGACGACACTCGCCGGAATGGCCGTCCTGATGTTCGCCGCCGGGTGGTCCAAATCGACCGCGTTCCTCGCCTCCAGTCCGGGCGCGTTCGCCTATATTATCGCCGTTTCGCCTTCGGTAGGCGGCGACGTGCCCCGCATCGTCGTCGTGCAGATGTTTCGCGTCCTCGTCTTGATGGCGGTCCTGCCGATTCTGGTGGTGGAGTTTGGTCCGCCTATCGTGTCTGGCCCTCCGCCCATCCTCGACCCTTACTGGATAGTGGGCGTCATGCTCGTTCTGGGCGCTGCGGGCGGGCTGCTGATGGAGCGGTTCAAGCTTGCGGGCGGCATTTTCTTTGGCGCGATGATGGTGTCGGCTGTCTTCCACGGGACAGGCCTTGCGCCCGGACGCGTGCCGACGCCCGTCGCACTGTTTGGCCAGATCCTTATTGGATGCTGGACCGGCTCGCGTTTTGTAGGCTTTGACTGGACGCGGCTGCCGGGCATTCTGGGCGCGGCGGCGGGCTCGATCGGGGCGGGGCTCGCCACGTCGGCGGCCTTCGCGTTTCTCGCGTCAGGCCTGCTGGGCGTGTCTTTTGGCGCGGCGATGGTGGGCTTTGCGCCCGGCGCACTGGAAGCGATGACCATGCTCGCCTTCGCGCTCGGGTTCGACGCGCTGTACGTCGGCGTGCATCACCTCGCGCGTTTTCTGCTGCTCAACATCGCCATGCCGGTGATCGTGCAAACCTGGCTGATGCCCAAGAAGCCTTAAAGCAGAAGCCTTGAAAGCGCGCCGCCTACTCCGCTGCGACCGCCTTGTACTGGCCCTGAGCGTTCGCTGTGCGCGGCGTCTGCCGGGGCAAACCCAGACGATGCCACACGTCCGACATCGCCTCCACCAGGGCATCGATGTGCGCGTCGGTGTGGGCGGGCGTGGGCGTGATGCGCAGGCGTTCAGAGCCGCGCGCCACAGTGGGATAATTGATCGGCTGGATGTAAATGCTGTGGCGCTCCAGCAGCATGTCGCTGGCCGTCTTGCACAGCTCCGCGTCACCGACAAACACCGGCACGATGTGCGACGGGTTTGGCATGACCGGGATGTTTTGAGCTTCCAGCGCCGCTTTGGTGCGTGCGACCTGCCGCTGGTGCATCTCGCGTTCCGCGTTGGAATTCTTGAGGAGGCAAACGGCGGCGTGAGCGGCCGCAGCTACGGACGGCGGCAACGCGGTCGTGAAAATGAACGACGGCGCGTAGCTGCGCACAGCGTCAATGATGACATCGTCCGCCGCGATGTACCCGCCCAGCGTACCGAAGCCCTTCGCCAGCGTGCCTTCAATCACGTCGATGCGGTCCATCACGCCTTCACGTTCGCAAATGCCGCCGCCGCGCGGGCCGTACATGCCAACCGCATGGACCTCGTCGACGTAGGTCATCGCGCCATAGCGCTCGGCGAGATCGGCGATGCGCGCGACGGGCGCAATGTCGCCGTCCATGGAGTAAAGGCTCTCGAAGACGATCAGTTTGGCGCGCTCTCGCCCGGCCGCCTTCAGCACCTGCTCGAGATGCTCCATGTCGTTGTGCTTGAAAACGGTCTTCTCCGCGCCGGAGCGCCGCACGCCCTCGATCATCGAATTGTGATTGAGGGCGTCGGAGATGATGAGGCAATTGGGCAGGATTTGCGCGATGGTCGAGATCGCCGCCAGGTTGGAGACCCAGCCGGAGGTGAAGGCCAGAGCAGCCTGCTTGCCGTGCAGGTCCGCAAGTTCGGCCTCAAGACGGACCAGCGGATGGGTGGTGCCAGAGATGTTGCGGGTGCCGCCGGCGCCAGCGCCGTGCCGTTGCGCCGCTTGCGTCATCGCAGCGATGACGTCCGGATGCTGGCCCATCGCCAGATAATCGTTCGAGCACCAGATCACGACGTCCCGCGCGCCGGAGGCTTCGTCGCTCATGCCATTGGGGCGCCATGTCGCAACAGGAAAACGCGAGGCGTCGCGTTCGAGGTCCGCAAAAACACGGTACCGGCGTTCGTCGCGAAGGCGGTCAATCGCCTGGCCGAAATACCGCCTGTATTCCATCTTCGAGCCGTCCTCGCCTGCGCCGGGGCCGACTGTGAGGGCCGACCTTGGCCGGTACGGTCGGAATGTACGCGGCCTGTCTAGAACTGCCATAAATCACATATCCCTTCTGGCGTCGAGGCGCGAGAGGCACATGGTCTCAGGTACGCTCACTCGTGCGGGCCAGCATTGAGGTAGGTCATTTTCGCGACAGGCCAAGGCAGTCGACGTCCGGCTGCACCCGAAAGGTGGGCTGAGTACCGCGCCCGGCGAACAAGTTTAGTGTAATTGCTTCCCGTTCTGTACGAACTGGCTTTCCTGCGCTAGTCTGGACGAGAGCCGCGCCACAGCGGTCGTCAGGGAAGAGGAACAGCCATGAAGAGCAGGATTCGCCAGGCGCGCGTTGCGTTGACCGCGGCATCGCTCATCGCGTTCGCCACCGCCATGAACGCACAGGCGCAGCAGGCGCCGGCCATTGATGCAGACGATATCGGCGGCGTGGTGCGCGGCCCCAACGGCCCGGAGGCGGGTGTGTGGGTGATCGCGGAAACGCGCGATCTGCCGGTACGCTTTATCCGCATTGTGGTGACAGACGATCAGGGCCGATTCGTGGTGCCCGATCTGCCAAAGGCCAATTATGACATCTGGGTGCGCGGCTATGGGCTTGTCGATTCCGACAAGGTGAAATCCGAGCCCGGCAAGACGTTGAGCCTTGCAGCGAAAGTTGCGCCCAGCGAAGCGGCCGCCGCGCATTACTATCCGGCGATCTACTGGTACGCGATGATGAAGATCCCGGGCGCTGACCAGTTTGGCGGCAAGAGCGATATCCCCGAAAAGATCACGCAGACCGACTGGCTGAACCTGATGAAGAACAACGGCTGCGTGGGGTGCCATCAGCTGGGCCAGCTTTCGACGCGCACGATCCCGAAGTCGCTCGGCGAATTCGCTAACCACGAAGAGGCATGGCTGCGCCGCATCCAGTCGGGCCAATCGGGCGAGTCTATGGTCAACATCATCGCTGGCCAGCTCAACACCGTGCCGATCAAGTATTTCGGCGACTGGACCAAGCGCGTCGCCAAGGGCGAATTGCCCAAGAGCAAGCCGACCCGCCCGCAGGGCGAAGAGCGCAACATCGTCGTGACGCTGCGCGACTGGATGGAACCCAACAAGTACATCCATGACTTGATCGCCAGCGATCGCCGCAACCCCACGGTGAACGCCTACGGGCCGCTCTACGGATCGCCGGAATATTCATCCGACAACATGCCGATCCTCGACGTCGTCAAGAATACCGCGACGACGTTCCGGATGACGACGACGCCCGACACGCCGGAAGCTCTCGGCCCCGGCCATGCGGCGTCGAAGGAAAACCTCATGCCGTCGCCCTATTGGGGCGACGAGAAGCTTTGGGACACCAAGGCCAACAACCACAATGCGATGTTCGACGACAAGGGCCGCGTATGGATGGCCGCAACGGGCCATGCGCCGCAAAATCCCGACTTCTGCAAGAAGGGCTCCGATCATCCGTCCGCGAAAGTTGTGCCGCTGGAGCGCACAAACCGCCGCGTGACGATGTTCGACCCGAAGACACAGAAATACGTTGCGCTGCAGACCTGCTTTGGCGCGCATCATCCTCAGTTCGGCTACGACAAGGACAACACCTTGTGGCTGTCGGGCGGCGGGCCGGTGCTGGGTTACGTCAACACGCGTATCTGGGACGAAACCGGGGACATCCAGAAGGCGCAGGGCTGGACGCCTATCGTGCTCGACACGAATGGCAACGGCAAGCGCGACGACTTCACCGAAATCGGCAAGCCGCAGGAAGAGGGCAAGGATCGCCGCATTCAGGCGGGCTTCTACGCCGTGATGCCGCATCCCACCGACGGCTCCATCTGGGGTTCGATCCGCGCAAACCCTGGCGCGGTCGTGCGCGTGTTGCCGGGCAGCAATCCAGCTGAAACGGCGCTCGCCGAAATCTACAATGTGCCCATGCCAGGCTTTGGCGTGCGTGGCGGCGACATCGACAAGAACGGCGTCGTGTGGGTTTCGCTCGCAAGCGGACACATCGGCGCGTTCGACCGCTCCAAGTGCAAAGCCCCGCTCAACGGCCCCAAAGCCACTGGCAATCATTGCCCCGAAGGCTGGAGCTTCCTGAAGTATCCCGGTCCCGGCTTCGACGGGCTTGGCGATAACAGCGCGGAGTCGAGCTATTACACCTGGGTCGACCAGCACAACACGTTTGGGCTGGGCGAGAACATCCCCATGTCAACGGGCAATCTCAACGACGGCCTGATCGCCTTCAAGGACGGCAAGCCGATCACGCTGCGCGTGCCCTACCCCATGGGCTTCTACGCCAAGGGATTTGACGGGCGCATCGACGATGCGAAGGCCGGCTGGAAGGGCCGTGGATTGTGGGCCGCCAATGGCGACCGCACACCGTGGCTCATCGAAGGCGGCAAGGGCTCCAAGCCGCTCGCAGCGCACTTCCAGCTTCGCCCGAACCCGCTGGCCAAGTAAGTTAAACTGCAATCGACATCAGGGGGACGCGTGCACAACGCGCCCCCCTAACATTGTGAGAACCGACTTGATCGCCCCGATGCTCTCAACGGGCGCGCTCATGTAATCGGCGTCGAGAATCGCGATATCAGCGAGCATGCCGGGCGCAATGCGACCACGTTCGTTTTCCGCAAAAACAAACCAAGCGCCGCCTTGCGTCCACATGCGCAGCGCATCTTCGCGCGAGGGACGCTCATCGGGCCCGCGGGTTTCCTGACCATCGACAGTGCGGCCGTCGAGCATCCATTGCATCGCAACGAAGGGGTTGAAGGACATGACGCGCGTTGCGTCGGTGCCTGCGGCGATCTTGAGGCCCGCGCGCAAGGCGCTTGCTAATGGCGGCGCGGCGGCCCGTCGCGCGGCGGGCATGTTGCGAATGAATGCTGGCGCCGCAAAATAGATCGCGTTCTGCGTCAGCCATCCAAGCCCGAGGCGATGCAGGGCGTGCATCGTGTCTGGCCCGGCATCGTGAAGGTGGGCGATGGACCAGCGCAGGCGCGCGCGATCCGCCGCGCTGCCAACGCGCGCGAATGCATCAAGCAAGTGAGTGGCGGAGCGTTGGCTGTTCCAGTGCACGGTAAGTGGAACGTTTGACGCCAGAGCCAAGCGCGCGACGGCCTCGAAATCCGACTTGTCCGCTTCATTGGGCGCGTCGTTATTGTACATGCCGAACGTGACGCGCTCGCCAATGCCGTTGAAACGAAAATAGGCGTCGCCCGAGCCAACGGGATGTTGCGCGATATAAGTCTTGAAAAAGTCGAGTTCGCCGCCGCGCGCGGGCGCGCTGATGAAATAATTCACGCGCACACTCAACTGCTGTGCGTGCGCAAGGTCCTGCACGGCGGCATATTCCGCCGGCGCGAGATTATGTCCGCCCGGATCAATGATGCCAGTCACTCCATAGGCGTTCAGCGTTGAAAAAAACGCGCGCGTTCCGGCTTTCGCAGCGTCCAGTCCGGGCTTTGGCAAGCGCTCCCACAGCGCGGTAATTGCATCCACATCGCCTGTCAGCCAGCCATTCGTCGCGCCCGTCTCGTCGCGTTCGAACGTCGCGCCGGTCGGCGGGTTTGAGGCGCTGACGCCCAGCGCCACTTGGGCGGCTTCGGACAAAAACGCCCCACGATAAAACAATTGCAGATACGCGCGACGGCCGGGCGCGACCGCCTCTATTTCCGCGCGCGAAGGTCGGCGCCCTTCGGCAAATTGCTGCGGCGTCCAGCCGCCAGCCACAACAATCCACTCATCCTGCAGCGCGCGCCCGGCGCCATCACGCAAACGCGCCATCGCATCTTTGATCGTGCGCGCGCCCTCAAAGCTGACTTCATTTGCAAAGGTAAGTCCGGCGCGAATGGCGTGGATATGCGAGTCGATCAGGCCCGGAATGATTGTGCGACCCTGCGCATCGATGCGGCGCGTGACCGGAGAGATGAGCGCGTCTGGAACAGCGCCGGCAAACACGTCCGCAATCTTGTCGCCGATGATGGCGAGCGCGCTCACCCTTGGTTGATGACGATCGAGCGTGATGACGTTGGCGTTGAAAATGATTGTGTCTGCGTGCTGGGCGCCCACTTGAGCACACGCGAGAAAGGACGCCAGCGCAAGCGCAATCGCCGTTATGACTTTTCGAAAAGACACTCGATCTCCGTGGCGGCGTCGGGAGCTTTCGACACACGGCGGCGCGACAGATCGATCAGCTTGTAACCGGACATTTCGCATTTCACGTCCACGTTCGCAGGGTCGATGCCCTTGCCAAATCCGCGCAGGCTGAAGCGGCCTTCGTCGTTCGTGTCCACGAACACGGGCAGCGGCTTGCCCTTTAATTGCGCGCGGATGCGCACCCCCTCGATGGGCTTCATGCCTTTGACGTCCAGCGCCTCGCCAAAGAACGGCGCGCCGTTTTCAGTATCGCCCATGATGGCCTCAAGATCCGCGCCGCCTGCGCGGGCGCCCGGTACAGCCAGCACGCAGGATAGGGACAATGCGATTGCGATCGTATGGAGACTTGGCATGTGGCTCCTCCTGTGAGCTGAATTATAGTTGAGACGCGCGTCCTCGAACAGGGTCGGCCTTGCGTTCGTCTTCTGACCGTAAGAAACTTAGCGTCAAGGTGCGACAGGGATCACGACCTGCGGCCAACGCCGGCGTGACCGGGGAGGATGTGGTGACCACTTTTCTGCTGATCATACATGGGCTTATGGCCGTGGCGCTCCTGGGCGGGCTGACCCATCAGGCCTTCGCGGTCTTGTGGCCGGCGCGCGCGACGGGCGGCTTCACGAGCGCCTATCGCGCCGTGTCGGCGGCCCGTTTCACCAACGCCAACATCACCTTCTATGTGATGACCTTCGTATTGGGCGCGGTCATTTATCCGCCCTACCGCATCGCGGTGCGCACATGGATCGAACGCGCGCGGCTGTGGCACATCAGCGGGCTGTTTGAATACAAGGAGCAGGCGCTGGCCATCGGGCTGGCCATGCTGCCCTTTTTCTGGCTCGTCTGGCGCAACCCCAAGGACGAGAGCATGGCGAGCGCGCGCAAATGGACGACGGCGATCCTGTGCGTCATCGTCTGGTATTCCTTCATCGCCGGACACATCGTCAACAACGTGCGGGGGCTGTTCGGGCAATGAACGTCACGAAAGTTTTCGGCCTCTTCGCGGCTGTCTTCGCCATCGCCTACACCATCGCCTTTGAATGGCATTGGGAGCTTTTCAGCTACCATCCGCGCACAGGCGAATTTGGGTGGGGCCAGCAGGCTTCCAAAGGCGGGCCGGTGATGCACTGGTATGGCGCCATCGCGACGGGGTTCGTCGCCGCGCTCGCTGTCAGCGCGGCCGCCCTGCCCTTCACCAAGACGCGCAGCCTGCCGTTATGGCTGGGCTGGGCCGTGCCGCTGGCGTGCATCCTCGTTTGGGGCTGGCTGCTGCGCGGATTTTTCCTGCGTTAAGCGCCTAGAACCAGCCCAATTTCTGTGAAAGCCATTCCGCGCCCAGCGCGCCGGGCCCCAGCGTCGTGCCCGCCCATACGAAGGCCGAGGTCCAGTTGGCGATCTGAAACGGCAGGCGCGGCATCCGGCAGGCGCCTGCGGCCAAAGGCACCGCTGCGCGCAAGGGGCCAATGAACCGGCCGCCGAACACGCCCAGGGCGCCCCACTTTTCAAAGAAAGCGTGCCCGCGCGGCAGCAGAGTTGGATAATTGCGCAGCGGCCACATGCGCGCAATTTGATCGTGGAAGTGATAGCCCAGCCAGTAGGAAACCCAGTCGCCCAGCGCCGCGCCAAGTCCCGCGGCGAGCCAAATAGGCCAGAAGCTGAGGCTGGCGGCGCCGATGAGCGCGCCAACGCCCCACAGGATCACCGTCGCCGGCACAAGCAACGCCACAAAGGCGAGCGATTCTGCAAAGGCCAGCGCAAATACGATGGGCGCAGCCCATGCCTGATGGGCCTTCAGAAACTCAAGCACGACATGCGCGAACTCGGGCATTGACAGAACGCTCCATCCACCGCCCCCATGGCGCGGCGCGCTTCTATATCACGAGGGTGAGGCGCTTGGCTGCACGAGTTACGCCTGTATACAGCCACCGGCTGCGATGCTCCCGGAACGCGTAGGATTCGTCGAACAGGACAACCTCGTCCCATTGCGAGCCCTGCGCCTTGTGGACCGTGAGTGCGTAACCGTAATCAAATTCGTCGGAATTCTTGCGCAGCGAGAACGGCACTTCGTCTTCGCTCTCAAAGAACAATGGCGTCACACCGATGCGCTGCGACTTGCGGGTCTGGTCTTCGTCCGGCACGACGCTCATGCGCAGTTTGCCGTTGCGTACGCCCGTCGCCGTTTGCACGCGCCACACGCCGCCGTTGAGCAGGCCCTTGGCGCGGTCGTTGCGCAGGCACACCAGTTTGTCGCCGGGCTCCGGCGTTGTGGATGTGTGGTTGAGCAATTGGCGGATGCGCTTGTTGTAGAGCCGTCGCGTGCGGTTCATGCCCACAAGAACCTGATCGGCGGAGAGCACGGCGGCAGAATCAATATCATCGCGGCGGATCACGCGCGTCGTGCCGTAATCGCCCACTGTTGGCCGCCCGCCTTCACGCACAATCATCGAAAGCCGCACTATTGGGTCGCCCGCCGCCTGCCGGTGAACTTCGGACAGCATCACGTCCGGCTCGGCCTCGGTGAAATAGCCGCCGCCCTTCACGGGGGGCAATTGGGCGGGATCGCCCAGCACGAGGACGGGTCGTCCGAACGAGAGAAGATCGCGGCCCAGCTCCTCATCCACCATCGAACATTCGTCGATGACGATGAGCTTGGCGTTCGCCGCCTCGCTGTCGCCGTTGAGCACGAATGAGGGCTCCTCGCTCTCGATTTCCTTGGGCCGGTAGATCAGGGAATGAATGGTGCGCGCGTTTTCACACCCGCGCGATTGCATGACCAGCGCGGCCTTGCCGGTGAAGGCTGCGAAGACGACGTTGCCCTCAACGCCCTCGGCCAGATGGCGCGCCAGGGTCGTCTTGCCGGTGCCCGCGTAGCCGAACAGCCGGAACACCTGATCGCCGCGGCCGCGCTTCTTCATCCAGCCGCTGACGTCGTTGAGCGCGCGCGCCTGTTCGGGAGACCAGTCGTGGGACAATCCGTCATCCTCCGGGCCATCTGTTGCGACGGCCGCGATTCGTCACGTCGATTCGTAAGGTCGATTCGTCACTTTGTCGGCCCTTCGTACACGATGACCTTCGCGTGGCAAAAGCGACAGCGCTATGGCGCCCCTGACAAGACACATTTCAGGCGACCGCGACCGGAACGTTTTGATCCGCTGGAGCCTTGGCGGCAGGCTTACTTGATCAGTTCGCTAACGCGTTCGACGATCTCCTTCGGCGTCGCGTATATCTGCCTGATGGTCGCCTCAAGCTGTTCACCGGTTTCGGGGTCGAGTTCCAGGTTCAGGCGCTTCGTCTCCGCGATGAACTCGGCGTCCTTCATTGTCGCATTGAACGCGTCGCGCAGCATCTTGAGACGCGCCGGGGGCATGTCCGGCGGCGCGAGGAATGGACGGCCAATCGCCTGCCCTGCATACAGAAACCTGATTGACTGACGCTGTTCATCGGTCTTTGCGAGATCGAGAATGAACGGCACGTCCTTGATCTCGGGGTTAGGCGCGGCGCCGCCCTGAAACAGCACGTTGACGATCTTCTTGGGTATCCAGTCCGGCTTCTTGCCGTGAACGCTGTCGAGGCTTTCACAGATGCCATCCACCTCGCCGCGCTCCATCGCGAGGAAAACCTCCGCCGATGACGAAAAGCCGGCGATCAGTTTGAACTTCAAGCCAAGGATGGAGGACAGCGCCTTGGGATAGGTATGCGTGCCGGTGGCCGCGCCGATGTCACCAAGAATGATTTCGTTCGCGAACAGGTCCTCGACCTTCTTCACCTTGGCTGTGTGAAAACCAATGCAGACGTTCGTCTCCTTGGTTGGCGTGCCGATCCACGACACTTTCAACGGATCGAAGCGGGGACCCTTCTGGCCAGTGAGCGGCCCCATCGGCGCGTCGCGCGCGATGATCCCCATCACCGTGCCGTCCTTGGGCGCAACATTGTAGATGTGGTTGGCGGCGTTGTAGCTGCCTGCGCCCGGCATGTTCTGCGGCACGCCGGACGGATTGCCCGGCAGGCGCCTGCCCATGTGGCGTGCGACAACACGGCCCCAAAGGTCGTAACCGCCGCCTGGGCCAAAGCCGATAAGCACCGTCAGCGACTTGCCGTTCGCGAAGGGATTTTCCTGGGCCGCAGCAGGCCTCACAAATCCGACCGCCGCCAGCGCAGCGCCAGCCGCACAGAGTGCCCTGATCATGGTCTCCTCCCGCTTTTTATGGGGGAATGATTTCACGGTTCGCAAAATAGTCCAACCACTTAAATGGATCCCGCGACCCATGTGATCCCTCACCAAAGCGGCGCGGCGCAGGCGCAAAAGCGAGAGCGCAAGCCCTCCCTACGCCAGACGTCACAATGGCGCATCAGGATTGGCCATTGATCGCCACATGTGAGCGGCCGGTGAATTATCATAACCGAGGCCATCCGCCGGATGCCTGAAATGCTTGTCTATGATGTCGCGAAAATCGTTGATGTCCGGATTGATGTTCGGATTGAACGCATAGAGATCGTTGATCGTCACGCTGCGCGCCAGCCCATACCATTTGTGGTTGCGCGCATAATTGTGAGCGTCCTGAATATGGGCCGGCGGCACGTAATCGATACCAAATGATTCGTAATAGCCCACCGGATATTCATAGCCCACTTCCGGATCGGGGAAGAAGCGAAGAGCCTGATGGTAGCGAACAGCGAAAGTAACCCGCTCCGAAACATAGGGTTCGATGAGCGACGCCCCCCAGTAACCGTGATCTGCCTTCATCAACGAACCGCCAATGTCGTGCAGCAGGCACGCGAGAATGATCTCTTCGGATTCGCCGCGGCCTTTGGCGAGCGCGGCGCTTTGCAACAGATGAGTGCCGGGCGCGATCCTGTGCTCGAAATAATCGTAGAAGGTCGGGTTTTTGGGAAGCTTTGGCAGCAGCTTCACCTGCGGTCCGTTGCCGGCGCCCTCGAAGCTGCCCATCTGATCGCCGGGGCGAAACAGCTTGCCGGACCCCAGCCGCCACGTGCGCGTCGTCACCCGCGCCTCAAGCTCGGCGACGGTCGGGAATTTTCCGCTTTTCTTGCGCGCCGCCACTTCAGCGTTGAGCTTGTCGATCTGAAAATCTTCAAGCGCGTCGGCGCGTTGCTCATGACTCATATTAGCGACTGCCGTCTCGCCGCCGAGGGATTCTACGAGCTCATTCCGATCTACGTTCATATCTGCGATCCTCTATGTAGGCGGCGTCAGCCGACGGAAAATCAACACTCATTGGCAGACGCACCGCGCGCATACGCAAGTTGCCGCCATTACTTCTGCCATCCGAGCATTTTGGCGGTCTCCAGAAGCACTGCTTCGGGCGTTGAGGTGACGCGGCTCACAAGTTCCTGAAGCGCCTCGCCGTCTTTGGAATTGATGGGCATCTGCGCCTTGGCCGCTTCATCAAGAAGCCCGCGATCGGCGACGCTCGCCTTGTAAGCCTTTCGCAGAATGGCGACCTGTGCGGCTGGCGTCTCCGGCGCGACCCAGTGTGTGAACCCAAGCACGGTGGCGAGCGATATCAATTCAACAATCTGCTTGTCGCGAGCCGAGCTGACAAGCTCCTGCATCAGAGGCACATCCGGCAGTTCTTTTTCCTTTTCCATTCCATATTGAGCAAGGATGTTCACCCTCTTCCGGGCTATCCAATCAGGATTGTTCGACGCCAGACTCGCCCACGAATTGCCGCCGCGTCCGTCAACCTCGCCCCGTTGCATGGCAAGTTCGATTTCCTTGCCTCCGGGATAGCCGTTAATGAGCTTGAACTGCGTGCCCACCAGTTGGTTCATCAGGTTCAGATAAATGTGCGCATCGGACGTCGTACCGGTGCTGCCCATGGTGACGGAGACATTCTTGGCGTCGGCGATGCTGCGGACCTTGCTCGTCTCCCAGGTGTAGGTGACACCGTTAGAGGACGTCATCGACCCCAGCCAAACGAACTTTCTAGGATCGAATTTTGCGGCTTCAGCGCCGAGCAGCGAAAACAGCGGCATGTGCTGATTGACGCCTGCAATGTGCGTGCCGTCCTTCGGCGCGGTTGTATAAACGAAATTTGCAGCTCGGACGCTGCCAGCGCCCGTCATGTTCTGCACGACGACACGCGGATTTCCGGGGATGTGGTTTCCAAAATGTCTGCTCAACAGGCGGGCGTAGAGATCATAGCCGCCACCGGCGCCGAACCCGACGACGATGTTGATCGTTTTATCCTTATAGAAGTCGTCCGCGTAGGCGCGGTCTTGATAGCCCGCAGCGGCCATGCCTGCGCACAAGAGAATCCCGACGGCTGTATTGTTGCGCATCAATGCTCTCCATGTTTCGTAGACGGAATAATTTCAATCGAACGGATATACTCCCGGCTCGGCTTCATAGGCGCGCTCAAGACCTTCGATCCCCGAGCGAAGCATGGCTTCCCAAGATTCCCGGGTCGTGGCGCCGATATGGGGCGAACCAAAAAAATTAGGGACATCGAGCAGCAGATTGCCGTTCGCCGGCTCAACGGCGAACACATCGAAAGCCGCGCCGCCAAGGCGCCCCGACAACAGACGCTCGCGCAGCGCGTCTTCATCAACCATTCCGCCGCGCGCACAATTAATCAGCACCGCGCCGGGCTTCATGGCGTCCAGCGCCGCCGCGTTGTAGAGGCGCGTGGTCGAAGAGTTCTTGGGCAGGTGAATGGTGACGATGTCGGAGCGCGCCCACATCTCCTGCGCGCTCACCGCCTCGACGTTCCATTGTTTGTAGAAGTCGCTCTGGTCGAGCCTGTCACATGCGAGGATCTTGACGCCATATGGCTGCAGCAGCTTGACGACTTCCTTGCCGATATGGCCGCAACCATGAATACCAATTGTCTGGCCGCGCAAGTCGCGTCCAAAGCCGACGGGCCCGCCCCATTTACCCGCGCGCAGCTTGCTTGAAAACTCATGCACACGGCGGATCGTCATCACCATGTAGCAGACGGTGAGTTCGACGACCGAATGCTTGTTGAGGCCCGCCATCCACCACATCTTGATGCCGTGGCGCTTGAGAATGGCGGGGTCGATATGATCCACTCCGGCGGAGCAAAGAGATATGATCTTTAGATCCGGAAGGCTGGCGCAGACGCGCTCGGTGTAGGGATTGATCGAGATCACCGCCGCGTCATAGCCCCGCAGAAAGTCGATCAGCTCGTCTTCGTTCATCTTGCGCCGATGGGCGGGAAACTTCACCTCGCCATAGCGCGCGCGCAACTCTGCCTTCAATTCCGGGAAAAAATCGAAATATGGCGACGTTACAGCCACTCGCATAAGGCATTTCCTCATTGTCATTGCAGGGCGCGCCGCCATTGGCGGTCGCGCCCTTGTTAGTTGCTATTTGATAAGCTCGCCAACGCGTTTCACGACGGCGGCAGGCGTCGCGTAGATGTCGCGGATCGTCTTTTCGAGATCGGCGCCGCTCACGGGATCGACGTCGAGCCGAAGCTTTTTCGCTTCCTCGCGAAATTGCGGATCGGCCATCGCCGCGTCGAATGCGCCGCGCAGCATCTTCACGCGCTCCGGCGCCAAGCCGGGCGGCGCAACAAAGGGACGGCCGATCGCCTGACCCGCGTAAAGGAAACGGATCAGGGCGCGCTGCTCGTCTGTCTTGGCAAGATCGATGATCGCCGGCACGCCCTTGAGCGCGGGGTTGGCTGCGCCTGCCTGAAAGAGCACTCGCGCCTCACCCTTCGCGATCCAGTCGGGACGGTCGTTCACGATACTGTCGAAGCTCTGGCAGATGCCGTCCACCTCGCCGCGTTCGATGGCCAGCATCACGTCAACCGACGAACGAAAGCCGGATATGATGCGAAACTTCAGGCCAAGAATCTGCGACAGAGCCTTGGGGTAGGTATACGTGCCGGTGCCTACGCCCGTGTCGCCGACAATGAGTTCAGTCGTCGCCATGTCCTGCACATTGCGCACCTTCGCCTTGCCGGTGGCGATGCACACATTCGTTTCCGTGGTCGGCGTGCCGATCCAGGTCAATTCCAGCGCGTTGAAGCGGGCGCCGGTGGCGCCGGTGAGAGGCCCGGTCGGCGCATCGCGAGCGACAATGGCGATTGTCGTTCCATCCTTGGGAGCAAGTGTGGAGATGTGGTTCATCGCCACAAAGCTGCCGCCGCCCGGCATGTTCTGGGGCACGACATTGGGCTGGCCGGGAAGGAAGCGTCCCATGTGCCGCGAAACTGTGCGGCCCCAAGTGTCGTAGCCGCCACCCGGACCAAAGCCGACGATCATCGTCAACGGCTTGCCGTTGGCGAACGGGTTTTCCTGCGCCTTCGCAGGCAACGCCGCCACCGCAACAAGCGTCGCTATTGCTGCGCGAACAAGCACCTTCCTCATGAGTTCCTCCATTTGTTTTATCGTTTTAGTTTTGCTTTTCCGGATCATCGTCCGGTTCTGCGCTTTATCAAAGCGCTCAGATGCGGTCGTGACCGCGTTTGCGTCCCTGGCCAACGTCGAGGAACAATTCCTCCAAAGGAATCGGCCGCTTGATCAGGCCGTGGGCATGCGAATAACCAACGAGCGTATCAAGATTTTTCCGGTTCTGTTCGGTGGGGCCGTATTCCCACGGATCGGTTCCGAAAATCTCCTCCTGCTCTTCCCAGGACTCGCGATACCAGACCAGTGGCACGATGCGCGGGTTCTCCATGCGGCGCATGGCGATCGCTTTCGCCTTGTCGAACGCCTTGTAGAGTTCAATCGGCGCCCACGGATACTTCTCAACGATTTCCCGCTTGATGCCCATGACGTGCATGATCGGGAAAATGCCGGTCTTGTCCCAGTAGCGGCGCTCCTCCGCCTTGTAATCTGGCCACAGGCGGCCGACGGACGGATGCTTCTCAGTCATGGGCCAAATCAGATCGGGATGCAGCACGGCGTCGAGTTCGCCCGACACGAGCATGTCCTCGCAGTTCTGGTCCTCGCGCATCTTCGTGAGGTTGAGGCCCGGCGGCGGATCGAAGTCCACGTCTTCATCAAGCTCGGTCACCCATTCGATGGAGCGATGGGGCACGCCGTAGTGCTCTTCCAGAATTCCGCGCAACCAAAGCACTGCGGTCACCTGAAACGATTTCACGCCAACTTTCTTGCCGATGAGATCCTTCGGCTCCTTGATGCCCTTCGATGTGTTGACGAAGGCGAAGCCGTGACGCAAACGGCGATGCAGGAAGACGGGGATCGCGTCGAACGGCATGTTCTGGTCGCGGGCGATGATGTAGGACGAACTCGACACTTCTGCGACGTCAAACTCGCGGTTGCGCAAAAAGCGCCAGTGCCGCGTCGTCGAATCTGGAGAGGTCACCATCGTCAACTCGATGCCGTCCGCCTCGACTGCGCCTTCCTTCAACGCGCGAACAATTTCGTAGTCGCCACAGCAGAGCGTGAGTTGCAGCTTGCGCGCCATATCCGCGTGTTTCCTCATCTGATGATTTCTCAGCGCATAGGGATGCTCGCGCGAAGCTGTGTCAAGCCTGCGCAGGACGCGCTCGGGCGCACTTTGAATCATTGTGCGCGGGCGCGCGGATGGGACCGAAAAGGGGAAGGCGGGGGCGCTAGCAGCCTGTCGGACTTAACTTGTCCTGGCGGCGGGGCAAGGGCAAGCGTAGAATCAGCGTATTGATTCCTCGCGATGATGGCGGCCGCTCCGATGGACAATTTCCGCGAGATTGACCGCCAGACAGGCTTTTTACTGCCGCCT
>CANMLK010000026.1 GCA_947498445.1 Beijerinckiaceae bacterium | reverse complement strand
CGGCAAAGGCAAAGCTACCGCCGGAACCTGCCCCTCAAAAATGACCTGAGAAATACAATAAGGCCCCCGATATCGGGGGCCTTATTGCTTCAACACCTGCTGCACTTTTCCTCCGGCTAAACGCTGCAGAATCTCTCCGGCGTTGACACGCTTATGCCATTGACTAGGTTGACCGCGCGAAGCTCGGCATTTCAAGCAACAGAAGAAGCAATGCGTCGGGCTCGGCCATGAAGGCGCCGTTGGCCCGTCCTTGACCAAGTTCGCGTTAAAGATCCTGCGTGGGCTACTTTGAGGACTCTGCGTAGACACGCTGCAATCGCGTGATGGCTTCTTGTGCCGGGGAGCGATTTGCACGGCCCTCGCGAAAAGTGATCGAGACTTGCTTTCGCGATGGAGTTCGCCCGACCCTTGCCTGTTTTTATCGTTCGAGGGCTTGCTTGACACTCTCAATGACGGGGGCAGGAGCCGCCACCGCTTTCCTGAGGACATCCGTCACCTGCTCGCCAGTGACAAGCTGTACTTCGATGTTGCGTTTCTGCGCTTCGGCGATGAATGCAGGATCCTTCATCGTCGCGTTGAATGCGGCCTGGAGCGCCTTCGCCCGGTCTAGCGGCACCCCCGGAGGGGCGAGGAAGGGCCGCCCGAGAATCTCACGTGCGAGAATGAATTCAAGCGCGGCACGCTGATTTTCGTCGCGCACAAGGGTTCTTATCGAAGGCGCCTTGATTTCGGGGTCGGGCTCCGGGCCCGTATGGAACAAGACGTTGACCTTGTTCCCGTCCAACCAGTGCTTGTGACCTGATTGGATCGCGCTCCAGGACCAGTATGCAATACCCTCGAGCTCACCGCGCTCGACAGCCAGCGTGGACTCAGTGTTGCCCGTGTACCCGCGGACGATCTTGAACTTTGTCCCAAAGAGCGCATTGAAGGCCAGCGGAATAACCTCGGAGTCTGAGCCGGCGCCATTACCGGGCACGAGCAATTCCATATGCTGAAGATCGGCGAGCATCTTGACCTTCGATGTGTGCCAGGAAATCGCGATCGAGCGCTCATGGTTCATGCTGCCCAGCCACACAAATGAAAGCGGATCGAAATTCGCTTCCAGCTTACCGAGGATCGGCTCGAACGGCAGGTTGCGCGAAACGGTCCCGAAAGCGCTGCCGTCCTTGGGCGCGATGCGATGAAGATACTGGGTCGCCACAATGCCGCCGGCGCCTGGCATGTTGCGCGGAACGAAGCTAGGGTTGCCCGGTATGTGCTTGCCCATGTGTTGCACGAGAAAACGGGCGTACCTGTCATAGGTCGACCCGCTGGTCGAAGAAATAATGACCTGCACTTGCCGGCCTTTGTAAAACTCCTCGACAGATTGCGCGCGGGCCGCCTGTCCGGACGTCAGCGCAGCAACGGCGAAAACGAGCGTCGTTAAAAATATCCGCATGACCCCTCCCATTCGATCAGCGTCACTTTTGTGCGGCGCGTTGCTGAGAGTGTCAGGCAAAAGCGTCTTGTCGGCAACTGCATCGATCATGGGTCGCGGCGAACCACAAACTCCGCTGGAGCGTCCAGCAGCCACTGAAAGCCGTCTGGTTCCCACAACAATTTGGCGTTGCCGTGAAGGCTGAGTGGGACAATTCGCGAAAGGATGACGTGGCCGAACCCGCTTTTTTCCTGCGGATCGTGACACGGGGGACCACTCAACTCCCGCCACCGCACCTGCACCCGCTCGTCACCGCTGTCTTGTCTGTTTGCCTCCCACTCAATACGGACGCGGCCCGATGGAGAGGACAGGGAGCCGTGCTTGACTGAATTCGTCGCCAGTTCGTGGAACGCCAGGCCCAGGTTCTGGGCCGCTTCGGGTTTCAGCATAAGACGCGGCCCCGACACCGTAACTTTGTCGCTGGACGCGTCGACGAACGGATCGAGTTGGATGCGCGCGAGATCCGCAATGGAAACGCTGCTCCAATCCTCCTTCACGAGCAGATCGTGGGAGCGCGCCAGACCAGCAACGCGTTGCCGGAAGCGGGACAGGAAGCCAGAAAGACTGCTGGCGGTGCGCCCCGATTGGCTCGCCATCGCAAGAATCACGGCCAGCAGGTTCTTGGAACGATGCGAGAGTTCCTTGAGGACGAAACGGGTGTGCGCCTCACGCTCGGCCAGCGCCTCCTCTCGCACTTTGATGGTGCGAGCCGCCTCGTCCAGCGCGCCGCCAACAATATTGGCTTCCCGCATCAGAGAGGGCCGATAGCCCACCATCTTGCCCTGCGCCAGGCCATGCGCTGCCTCCAGAAGTCGCTGGGTTGGCGCGTGGATCGACCTGCCGGCAAGGTAAGCGGCCAACAACGACGCCGCCAGAGCCGCCGTCAGAAGGAGCAATAGAAGACGAAGAGCCCGGGACGCAGGCTCATCAAGGAGTGCTCTTGCCGCCCATACAACGACCATCCAATTGCTCCTGGAGGCCTGATACGATGCGAACACCTCTCGGCCCTCAAGATCGACGGTGGAAATGACGCCGCTGCGGCCTTTGATGCTGTTGAGCAGCCCGGCCGCCACCGGCTTGCCAAAGAAATCGTCGTGGCGGTGAGAGCGGGCGACAATCCGCCCGTTGCCATCAATCACTGCGGCGAACCAGCCTTTCGGCCGGAAGGTCTCATGCGCCACATCGATAATGCTTTGGGGGCGGGGGACATAGGAGAGGACATATTTGATTTCGCCATCGATCTCGACGGGAACTCGAACCGAAAAGAGGATCTGCTGGGCGACAGCTCCCACACCGAGATTGCCAACCTTGACTTCGGCGCTCCTGAACACCTCGAGGACAGCCTGGGGATTGGCGGTCTTTGGGAGTGGGGCTCCCCGCTTGCTGCGCGTGTTGACGAGTTGCTGGGAGAAACGGTCCATGAGGATGAAGTGGCCGCCGGCGTGGCGCGCGACAGCCTCGGCGTGCTCCCAGAACAACTCGTAGTCGCCACCGTGGAGGGAGCGGGCCTCCGAAACCGCCTCCGCAGTCTCAATATGACCCTTCAGCTCGCGGTCGACGGCCTTCATCAAGGCGTCCGCGTGGGTGGAAAGATTGTTTATCTCTGCTGTTCGAGCGTCCCGATCCCAAGCATAAATCGTGTACGCGCTCAGCAGCATGAACGGCGCGAGCGCTGCCAGTGTGACCAGACCCAGCAAGACAGACAGTGGCAATTCCAGAATGCGGCCGCCCTTGAGCCGCTTGGCCCTGACAACTGACATCAATGCTCCCCTCGGTCGCTTTGGCGTTCCACTCACGTTGGTATGGTTCAAGGTCAGCCCAAGGCGCTTGGTTTAATGCGCTCCGCGAACGACAGACCAGCCCTAAGGGCGTGACCGGAAGCGTGAGGCATAAAGGAGCAAACCCAGGCGGGGGCTTCCAGGAGCCCCTCGTCAGCCTTGGCCGAGAGTCGCTTGGAGTATAGATTACTGAAGTGGGACGCGCCCAAAAAAGCGCCCGCACCAGTCCCACCTTGCGCCAATGGAACTGCACGGCTAGTCTTGTCTCAAGCGCCAAATAGCGCACCGGTAGGAAACGATGGAGGCGGCGCAATGGCGCAAGCGCTCGTAAACTGTTTTACATTTTCGCGTCCCGGACATGGATCGGGGCGGGAGTGGCGCTGGTTAGCTCCATGATAGTTTCCTCAGCTAATACTCTCGACGATTTTTATAAAGACAAAATGATCGACCTTGCTGTGTCTACGAGTAGCGGCGACGATTTCAATGCGTCCGCGCGCGGCATTGCGCGCCGCGTCGTTCGGTACATTCCCGAAGCTCGGCTCATTTTCGTTGTTCAATCAGCGTCGAATTCGACATGACTAGTTTCCACTTCATCCGCAATAGTTTGGCCCAGCCTCCGTGGGATGCGCGTATGAGGGATCAGGAATCGGGACACGGGCTGCGACTCGCCGAGTTCACGCATTTCGTGGAAACCGAAGTCCCATCGCGTTGATACTTCCGTTCGATGAAGCGGGCGCGCCCGAACAGTGGAACGGGTGAAGGAATTCTTTGACAGCTGCTCTAGCAGCTGCGGCTAAAGGGGGTTGGCATGGGTCGCAGCGCATTCCTGTCGAGAAACTGGCTCAGGGGACTGCTGACAGTGCTCCCATGTACCGCCTTCGCGCAGCAGGACGATGCGAAGAGCCCGGCGGAATTCTTCGCAGGACGAAAGATGGCGCTCATCGTCGATACTTCCGCGGGCGGCGGATACGACGCATATGGACGTTTATTGGCGCGTCACTACGGCGCACACATTCCGGGATCGCCGACGATCGTCGTTCAGAACATGCCAGGCGCGGGCGGACTAACGGCGGCTAACTGGCTGGCGCAGATCGCGCCGCGCGATGGATCGGTAGTCCAGATCATGAGCCGGAGCGTTCCTTTGTCCACACTCATGGGCACGCCCGGCGTTCGCTTCGATCCGCTCACTCTATCGTGGATTGGCAGCCTCAACCGCGAGGTTCTCGTGGCTTTTGCGTGGACGGCGGCAAAGGTCGAGAATTTCGAACACCTTAAACGGCAGCAGTTCAGCGTCGGAGTCACAGGGCCATCGGCCGATAGCGCGCTGTTTACGCGGCTCTCAAACAATCTGCTGGGCACCAAGCTGAAGATCATTTCAGGTTATCGTGGCAGCGACGCCATCAACCTTGCCGTCGAACAGGGCGAGAACGAAATTGGCACCGGCTCATGGTCGTCGCTCAAGACGCGAAAGGCTGACTGGATCGCTGACAACAAGATCAAGGTTCTCGTCCAGTTCGCGCTGGAGGGACTGCCCGAACTCAAGGGCGTGCCGCTCGTCGGCGAGTTCGCGCCCAACGAGCGAGCGCGCAAGGCGTTCGACATTTTTCTCGCGCCGCAGGAGATGGGGCGTCCGATCGTCGCCCCTCCCGCCGTTCCGTCGGAACGCCTCGACGTTTTGCGCAAGGCGATGCTCGCGACGACCGCCGACGCAGAATTCCTGAGCCAGGCCAATCGACAGGGTCTCGACATTGATCCGATCGACGGCGCCAAGGTTCTTGCTCTCTTGCAAGGTCTTTACGCCCTCGACGCCGATCTTGTGAAACTCGCCCGCGAAGCTGGCAAGCCCGCTGATTGATTCCTTCGCAATGACTGCACGGAGTTTTCTAGAATGAATGAACAAATGTCAGCCATGCCGACGATGCGCGACAAGGCCAGGAAATTCATGCTGGAGCCCTATCTCGACTGGGCCGAAGCGCAGGGCGTGCCTATTCACGAGAACTTCGCCATCGACATGCTCACAGTTGAAGCAAAGCCCTGGGCGCGCATCGGCGCGAAAGGCGCAATAATTCACCTGAAAGGCCGTGATGATTTCCTGACAACGTTCCTCTACGAACTGGCGCCAGGCGGCTCGACGGCGCCTATTCGTCACATCTACGAGGAAGTTGTCTACGTCCTCTCAGGACACGGCTCGAGCACCGTCGAAACGGCCGACCGCACGCACACATTCGAGTGGGGGCCGAAGAGCCTTTTTACAATTCCGCTCAACGCCAAATACCGCCACTTCAATACATCGGGACGAGAACCAGTCCGGCTCGCAGTGACGAACAACCTCACCTACCTGATGAACCTCTTCCGCAGTGAAGAATTCATCTTCGCAAACGACAAGGTTTTCCTGGAGCGGTGGGGACAGCTCGGCTACTTCTCCGGCGAAGGACAGCACATCGACGTGTTGCAGGGTCGCCATCAGTGGGAAACGAACTTCGTTCCTGATCTTTCCGGATTTGAGCTGAAAGCGATGCCGACGCGCGGCGCTGGCGGAACGAGTCTTCGTTTCATTCTGGGTGACGGCTCCATCGGTTGTCACTGCTCGGAGATACCGCCAGGCACATACAAGAAGGGCCACCGGCATATGAACGGCGTCATCATTCACGCCGTTACGGGACATGGCTATTCGCTGCTCTGGTACGAAGGCGAGAAGGACTATCACCGCACCGATTGGCGGCACGGCGTCGTCTATTCGCCGCCTGACGCCATGTTCCATCAGCACTTCAACCTGTCCGCCGATCCGTCCCGTTATCTCGCGATCCAGATGGGCAGCGTTCGCTATCCGATGACACAAGGCAAACGCGACATCTGGGCCGCCGACGGCAAGTTCGCCAAGAAGGTCGACGAAGGCGGGATGCAGATCGAATACGAGGATCAGGATCCGCGCATTCATGCGCTGTGGATGAAGGAAATGCAGGCGAACGGCGTCGAACCAAGGATGGACAAGTTTATGAAGGCGTGAGGCCGCCATTACCACAGGGATGTACGACATGGGCGCCATTGACCGTAGACGCATTCTCCTGACCAAAGCCGCCGGACTCGCCCTCGCGGGTGCGGCGAGCGTTGGCGCAGGCCAAGCCTGCGCTCAGGCCGACGTTGCTGACTTCTACCGGGGCAAGACAATCAGCGTCGGTGTCGGAGCTACGCCCGGCGGCGGCTACGATCTTGATGCGCGTGTAATGTCGCGTCATCTCGGCAAGCACGTGCCAGGTCAGCCCGGCGTCGCCGTGCAGAATATTCCCGGCGCACGCGGATTAACTCACGTGAACAGACTGTATGCGTCAGCGCGCCGCGACGGAACGGTTATGGGCGTCGTGCAGCGCGGTCTCCTCACGGCGCCCTGGCTCAACCCCCAGGGCGTCCAGTTTGATGTAACGAAGTTCAATTGGCTGTTCAGCACCGCCGCCGAACCGGGCGTCGCCATCATGTGGCATAACAGCGGTTTCAAGACTGCAGAAGACATCCAACAACGCGAAGGCGTCATCGGAGGCGCTGGAGACTCAACAATCATACCGCAGATTTACAACTTTACCGCCGGCATGAAATTCAAGATCGTGAGCGGCTATCCTGGCACCGCAGATGTCGTTCTCGCCATGGAGCGCGGGGAAGTGCAAGGGATCGGCTACTATTCGTGGAGCAACATTGCCGCAAAGAATCCCGAATGGATAACAGAGCGAAAGATCAACGTCCTGTTCCAGACAGGTGAGAAGCGGCACGCCGATCTGCCACTGGTTCCGTTGATATCTGAACTCGCAACCAGCGATATGATGCGCCAGGTTCAGGACCTCTGGCTTGCGCCGCTGGAAACCGCCCGGCCCTACGCAATGCCGCCGGACGTTCCCGAAGCGCGGCTGAGTGCCATTCGCAAGGCGTTCTTCGAAATGTTGAAGGATCCAGGTTTCCGTGAGGACGCAAAAAAGACTGGCATGCTGATCGATCCGCGGTCGCACACGCAGATCGAAGCAATTCTCAAACGTGTCAGCACAGCGCCGCAGAACGTGATCGACCTCGCGCGCAAAGCCGTCACGGAGCAATAGAAAGGGGCGCCGCAGCGCCCCTCAACTCCCTGTGTGATCGCCGATCAATCCAGCAGGCATGACCCGAAAAAGTTGCCTGGAACAGATCACATCTATGCGCAACCGTTGAACAACCATACGCATCGGCAGTCAGCGCCCGCGAGGCGCAGCCTTCACATACGCCGTCATGAAATCATTGACTGATTGCGGCAGAACCAGTGCGCGGCGCACGCGGTCAGCCACATCTTCAGTTGTCGTCCACTCGGGGACGAAGCCGAACGTCTTGACTGCGTCCTCTGCGTACGACTTGTCAGCATTCACCTTTTCTACCGCTGCCCGCAAAGCCTTTATAGCTTCGGGCGGAGAATTGGGAGGCAGCACAATCATGCGTTGCATGGCGCCGTTCAGAGCGATGATGCGCTTATAGATCTCCCACAATTCTCCCGACGGCAACTTGCCGTTGATCTCCATATAAAATTCGGGAAACGTTTTGATGTCCAGACCACGCATCTGGTTAGTGTCGGTGAAATTTTCGCCATCGTAATTGGGATCGTAGAAGACGGGGATCACTTCGCCCTTGGCCACCAGAGTGGGTTCAATCACGCCGCGATAGCTGGGCGGAGATTCCGAATAGAAGTTTATTTCGCCAGTCTGCAAGGCCAGTCTTGCGCCCTGGCTACCCTTATATCCGGTAACATAATTATATTTGACGCCAAGCATGTCGAGCGTCAGTCGAAGCAGAATGTCCTTGGCGTTATCCGCGCCCAGCCCACCGGACACCAGATTTTCCGCCTTGAGAATATCGGACGCCTTCTTCATGCCCGGCTTCACATCAGTCCGAACAAAGTAAACGCTTGTGCCCGGCTGATATGCGACGAAGTCATACGTCCGGTAATCGACGCGATGCGGACGCGAGTCGTTGGCGTACTGAAATGCGGTGCCGGTGAAGTATCCCGCCATTGTGCCGTCCTTCGGCGCGATCTCGCCGAGGTAATTACGGCCTATCAGACCGGCGGCGCCATCCATGTTCTGCACGACGATAGCGGGAGCGCCGTCGAGGTGCTTACCGATGTGACGCGCAAAAACCCGCGTCTCGATGTCCGTCGGCCCGCCCGCTGCATAGTTGACCAGTATGGTAAATCGCTTGCCCTGATAGAACTGGGCCTGCGCCTGTGTCGCCGCGCCGGCAAGCAATAGCGCGGCGAATGCTCCGCCTAGGAATTTCATCATGGCTTTCTCCCTCCGATGTCGCCGAAAAGTCTTCGCTCCGGTCGATAAAACCTGATTCAATGCGTCCGCAAAATATGTCGTGCGATGACCATCTTCATCACTTCGCTGGCGCCTTCGGTAATGCGGTAGCTGCGCTGCTGCCGCCACATTTTCTCGATCGGCAAGTCTGTAGTGAGGCCAATCCCACCGTGAATCTGCATGCAGTCATCAGCGGCTTTGAACGCCATCTCGTCAGCGAAATACTTGCAGGTGAAAGCCTCAACCCGCGCGTCGACACCCTGTTCGATGAGCGCCGCCGCCTTGTAGACGAGCAGTTTCGCGGCTTCCAGATTGATGTACATGTCCGCAAGCATGAACTGGATCGCCTGCCGGTCGGCCAACGGCTTGCCAAAAGTAACTCGCTGCTTGGCGTAGGCTGTCGAAAGTTCGAGGCAACGTTGCGCCACGCCTAGCGCCCGCGCGCCATGATTGACACGGCCGACGCCAAGCCATTTCTGCCCGAGGCTGAAGCCCTCCCCTTCACCTCCCACGCGATTGCGAACGGGGACGCGCGCGTTTTCGAAGATGATTTCCCAAGGGCGGTCGCCCATCATCGTCTGGTATTGGGCGCCCAGCCGCACGCCAGGCGTTCCCGCGTCGACAAGAAAGCAGGAGATGCCCCCGCGTGAGCCTTTCGCTCTGTCAGTAGCGGCCATCAGTTGGATGAAATCAGCCTTGCCCGCGCCTGTGATGAAGCGCTTCACGCCGTTGATGACATAATGATCACCGTCCAGCACGGCAGTCGTACGCATCGAACCCGGGTCGGACCCCGCATCGGGCTCGGTCTGCGCAAAGCACGCCTTTTTTTCACCGCGCAAAACCGGAAGCAGGTAACGCTGCTTCATCTCGTCGTCGAGGTCGTAGAGGATGGCGCGGACATGCGGGCCGGTAATACCAGAGCCCCGTGCTGGCAGGGCGACGGTGCGCGCCAACTCCTGCCAGACCACGACGCTGGCGGTCAACCCCATGCCGAGGCCGCCGTATTCTTCCGGCACATCCATCATCCAGATGCCGATTTCTTTCGCGCGGGCCTCGAATTTCGCGCGCCACTCGGGCTTCAACTCCTCGCCGTCGCAGGTTTCACGCTCGACGGGGATCATGTCCTCGTCGACAAAGCGCCGCACCTGGCGGGCGAGCATGGCGAGTTCTTCAGGCAGCTGGAAATCCATTTCGCGCGCCCCCTTATTTGGCGTCGTCTCGCACGTAGTTACCCAAGCCCGGACGGAACTTCTTTTCATCCAGGAATTGCTTCATCGCTTCCTCCCGGCCCTTTTCGGAATCGCGGAAGCGCAGGGCGTCGGATTTCGCAGCGAGATAGTCTGCGGCCTGCGCCTCGCTCATGCCGCGCACGGCGCGCACACCTTCCTTGGTGTAACGCACGGTCGCCGGGTTCTTGGCGGCGAGCTTGCGCGCGAGCTTGAGGGTCTCCTCAGTAAGCTCGTTCTTCGGCACGGAGTAATTGACGAGGCCCATCTGCGCGGCCTTCTTGCCGTCGAACGGATCGCCCGTGATGGCGTAGAACATCGCGTCCCGGCTATTCATCGCATTCACGACGTTCCAGCTAACGATACCGCCCGGTATGATGCCCCAGTTGACTTCGGACAGTCCGAACACGGCGTCATCGGCAGCGACCGCCAGATCGCAGGCGATGAGTTGCGTGAATGCGCCGCCAAAACAGAAACCGTTGACCATGGCGATTGTCGGTTTTGGAAACTTCGACAGTCGCATCCAGCGCCAGTGATGGGAGTTTTCCGCCGCCTCGAAGCGCTCACGCGGCGCGTTGTCAGTGGCGCGGAAGAACAGGCGCAGATCCTGCCCGGCGCAGAAGGCTTCGCCCGCGCCGGTGACGATCAGCACGCGGCACTTCGCGTCTGTGGCCAGATTATACAAAGCGTCATTGCAATCTGCATGAAGCTGCGGGCTCATGGCGTTGCGCTTGTCCGGCCTATTGAGAATAAGCCAGGTTACGCCGTCATCTTCCTGCTGGATTTTGATCGTCTCATATTCGTAACCCATGTCTTCCTCCCATTTTTTTCTTTGTCGCCGTTATTCAACATTGGCTAAATGACGGTCGGCTCGACCTAGAAGCTGATCCAATATTGCGATTTTGGCAAGCCCGGTCGCCGTCCGCGCTTCTCGTACTCCCTCGCCCTCCTGTCGTTCGCTGGTCTTCGTTCAGGAGGAAGCTCATGGATACGCACAGGAAGCTCTCGTGGGGCTCCATCATCGCAGGAGCGCTCGTTGCGTCTGCACTGTTCATAATCTTCGTCATGTTCGGGCTCGCCTTAGGCGTCGCCATCGGCTCTCCTTCGCCGACTTGGCGCGATTCCTCCTTCCCGTTCTGGGTTCTATCCGGGCTCTATCTTATCCTCGCCTCGATGGTGAGCTCAGCTGCGGGCGGATATACTGCGGGACGGCTGCATCCTCATGCGCCCGATCCTGATCTTGACGAAAACGAACTTCGATCGGGACTGCACGGTCTGTCTGTTTGGGCTCTCACAGTGGTTTTCGGAGCCTTTTTAACCTTGGTCGGCGCAAGTACGATGATGCCCGGCGTCAGGCCACAAGGTGGTGGAACTGGGCAGGCGCGCCCGCTTGGCGGCGAGGACCTGCTCGCCTATGAACTGGATTGGCTGTTCAGATCGGACCGCCGCGCCCCGGAAATCGATCTCGAGTACGAGCGGTCCGAGGCTGGTCGCATCTTGTTGACGACCAACGGCCGCTCCGGTGTGCTTGCGGATGATCGCGCCTACCTCGCCAGATTAGTATCCTCGCGCACTGGCCTTTCGGGGCCTGATGCGCAGGAACGCGTTAACGCAGTTATCGTGCGGAGCAGCGACTCTCTCCAGAGAGCGCGCAGAACGGGAGTTCTCATGGGTTTCATGATCGCTTCTGCATTGCTGCTGGGGGCTGCTGTGTCATGGTTCGCTGCCCAGCGCGGGGAGCGTGATGCTTATGGTGATGAAATCTCGCCTGCGGACTCGATGTTCCGCGCCGGTGGGCCAGCAAACTGGTTCGCCGCGCCGCGGCGTAGAGTGATCGTCGTGAAGCCAATTGATCGAACTCAAATCTGAACAAACACGCCCGCTTCTGGAGAGAGGAGCGGGCGCACACCGCCTTCGCGGTCGCCACGCCCACTGTGTGTTCATAAATCATATTCTACTTTAACAAAAAATCGTTCTTGCGGAGCCTACGAGTCAGCTTCCAGTATAGCCGCGATACATCCGGGAACTGGGTCACAATTCGTCCCGCAGCGTTCATGAAATAGCTGGTGCAGCCGCTCGCCCAAGCGGTCCTCGCGAGACGCGTCTGCAGCTCAGAATTATAGGTGTTCTGCACTTCCGGCCGGACCTCCAGCCGTCGAGCGCCACGCTGCTGCATGAGGTGGAGGCATTTCAAAATATATCCTATCTGGCATTCAATCATGAATACGATAGACCCCGGCGCGTTGGTGTTGGGTCCATAAATCATAAAAAGATTGGGAAACCCCGCCACTGTGACGCCGAGGTAAGCTTCAGCGCCGTCCCGCCAGACTTTGCGGAGATCCTGACCTGCGGACCCAATAACACGGAAGGTCGACAGGTAATCCGACGCGGCGAAGCCGGTTCCGTAGATGAGAGCGTCAAGCCGGTGAGTCTTGCCGTCTACTGTCTCCAAACCATCCGTATGGAAGCGCCGCAAGGACGCAGTGACGATCTCGACATTGTCTCTATCGAGAGCCTTAAGATACTTTCCGGAACGCACGTTGCGTTTACAGCCGGCCTGCGTTGCAGGCATCAACTTGGATCGCTTGTCCGGATCACGGATCTCGCGAGCGACGAAGCCTTGCGCTACGGACAGCCGCGCAGCGCGAACAGCAGAAGATCGATGCACATCAAAATTGCCCTCATACCGCCAGTAGATCCGCAGCCGATCTAGCCTGCGCAAAAATGGAAACATGCGGAATAAACGTCGCCTTAGAGGCGAAAAAAGCTTCTCTGGTCTCGGGCCGACAAATGCGGGCGTGCGCTGAAACAAAATGACCTTCTTCGCGCGCTCTACGATCTCGGGTACGAATTGTGCAGCGCTGCATCCAGCACCAATTACCCCGATGGTCAAGTGGGTGGGATCGAAGCTTTCGTCCCATTCGGCAGAATGAAAGTGCGGGCCAGCGAAGCAGCTAGCGTTCTCCAACGTGGGAACTATTGGGGAGTTGAACAGTCCGCAAGCAGAGACAAGCGCCCGCGCGCGTATGCTCTCTCCAGATTCAAGACGCACTATCCAGATGCCGGCTACTTCATCATAGCGAGCTTCCTCGACAGCATTGCCGTAGCGAATACGATCGGCAATTTTGAAGTGGTCTATGCAATGGTTGAAGTAGGAAAGAATTTCGTCTCGTTTGCCATGGGCGCTCGACCAGTCGAAGTTCGTTGCGAACGAGTAACTATACAGATGAGATTCCACGTCACATGCAGCGCCTGGGTAGCGGTTCGCCTGCCAAACGCCGCCAGGGCCGCTCGCGCGTTCCAGCACGACGTAGTCATCGTCGCCAGCCTTTTTTAGTTTGATCGCCATACCGACGCCGCCAAAACCGGCGCCGACGATTACGACAGAATGGATTCGCTCGTGAGCCTCCAAGACGTTTCCTCCACTCCTTATTCTTCAATTTTTACAACCGTAGTGTCAATGGCATGCCAAGAGAGATCCTTGCAGGCGTTATCTCCGGGTGTCATTATTCGCTTTGAAGGATGCTGAACGGGAGGATTCTATGCTTCAACGTATTTTCCATTTAGCGCGTGCGCTCATCGTGGTCGTCTTTTTCAGCGGCGGAGAAAGCGTCGCGCAGGATGCCGGCGCTGATGCTTATTACCGTGGCAAGACCGCGCGCATTTACGTCGGATACGGAGTTGGCGGCGGCTACGATCTTTATGCTCGCATGATAGCGCCTCATCTGGCTGCCGAACTCGGCGCCACTGTAATTGTCGAGAACCTGCCGGGCGCCGGTGGCCTGACTGCGCTCAATAAACTTTATGGCGCCGAGCCTGACGGCCTAACGATGATGATAGTAAATGGCGCTGCCGCTGGCCTATCGCAGATCATCGAACAGGAAGCTGTTCGCTACGACCTCACCAGAGTCAGTCATCTGGGGACGCTCAGTCAATCGCCGTGGGTCTGGATCGCGCGTCCGGGAATGGCGGAACAAACAGTTGATAACTTCATCAGCGCACAACCGCTTATACGGTGGGGTGGCACAGGCACAATCGATGGATCATCCGATGGATCGGCCGTGATTTGTGAGGCTTTGCAGCTACGTTGCAAGATCATCAAGGCCTACAAGGGCAGTAGCGAAATTGCTCTAGCACTTGCGCGCGGCGAAATGGACGCGTTGTACATCACTGATTTGTCAGCGCGCGCCTATATAGAAGCCGGGCAGGCTGTGGCCGTAGCCACGCTCGCACGGACGCGCTCGCGGCATTTGCCTGAAACGCCAACGATCTTCGAGGTGCTAACTCTTAGTCCCGAACAAACCTTCTGGCTTGATTTTCGCACTACGTTGGAAAGCCTGGGTCGTATCCTTGTGGCCCCGCCTAAAATCCCGGCTGATCGCCTCACTTTTCTTCAAATGGCGGTGGAGCGAGCGCTTCGACAGCCAGCCCTGGTCGCTCAAGGCGAAAAGGCGCAACGACCGATTGATCTCGCAACCGCCTCCGAGACGCTAGAACGAACGCAGCGCGTCATTTCTCGCATGACGAGCCAGCAAAAGGCGAAGGTAAAGACTGTCGTTCTCGACAAGTTTTTATAAATTGAAAAGACCGGTAGTGAAGGCAAATTGATTCAGTCTTGCAATATCCGACGTCCTCATCTTCGAAGCGCTCTGCCTGGCGGCTGACGCCACGGTAGGAACGTCAGCAGCGTTAACATGGAGATACAGGAATGCCATACAGTCGCGCCAATGGTACGGACATCTGGTACGAAGAGACAGGAGCAGGACCGGCCATGGTCCTAGTCCATGCAAACCCGTTTGATCATCAGATGTGGATGTACCAAGCGTCACAATTTTCGAACTATTTTCGTATCATAAATATCGATCTTCGTGGCTACGGGCGCTCGGTCAAGATGGTCGATGAGTTTACGCTGGAAGACATGAGCAGAGATGTTCTCGGCGTTATGCATGACGCCAATGTGGACAGCGCTATTTTCATGGGATGCAGTGTCGGCTCAACGATAGGCCTTCTACTTGGACTTGATCATCCCAACCGATTCCATGCTTTAATCCTGGTAGGCGGAAGCAGTGACCGAAGTTTGCGCTTCCCGATGAGAGTCGAGGGGTATCTTACCAAGTTTCCATCGTATCATAGGCAATTTATCGAGGACCTGGTTCATCCATCTTTTCCAAATACTATTATGGGTCGATACTTGATTGACACTTTTCTTCAAAAGCAGGACTGGCTTAGGCCGCTGGCAGTCGCCGCGACGCTGCGCGCGACGAATTCTACCGTACTTACCGACCGCCTCAACACAATGAAAGTCCCCACCTTGATCATAAATGGCGAGGTTGATAACGCAAGAACCGGTGGTGAACAAACGAGCAAGCTGATTCCAGACGCTGAGCACCGCGTCATAGAAGGCGCTGGGCATGCATGCTGCCTGGAGGATCCAGTGTGTTTTAATCGACTTGTCATCGAGTACCTGCAACGAAAAAATTTATGGCCCGCTGAAGGCTGATCTATTTGATAGCCTCCTTTGCGGCGTTGATACCGGCCGCCGAGGTCTTGTAAATCTCGTCGAAAATTGCTGCTACGTCCTCACCGGACACAGGCTCAATCTCCAAGTCCATCTTCTTGGACAATTCACGAAGCTCTGGATCATTCATTGTAGCATCGAACGCTCTTCTCAAGACTGTCAGGATTGCAACGGGGACGCCAGGAGGGGCCGCGAACGGACGCCCTGCTTTTTGAGGGCCGAGAAGCAGCTTCAATGCTTCTCGATCAGTCTCCGTCTTCGCCATATCCATAATCAATGGCACGTGGGCCAGGTCCGGGTGCTTCTCAACGGCATACTGAGCAACGATGTTGATTTTTTTGTCGCGCACCCATTCCGCAGCAGTGCTCTTCAGGCTCGCCCATGAATCTCCGCAGTTGCCCGCGATCTCACCGCGCTCAAGAGCCAAACGTACGGCGCTGCTGCCGTCGTAACCAGGTATGATGCGAACATTTGCATTAAACATGTTCTTCAAGATCGCAGTGTGTTGATAGCGCGAGTCAGCTGGACCCGAAGTGCCGAAAGGAAGCGACAGGCCGGGTTTGAAGAGATCGCTCCAAGAACTGACTGGGGACGTATGCCAAGTAACACATACGCTGGTGCCTCCAGCCATGCTCCCGATCCAACCGAACTTCGTTGCATCGAATTTCGCATTCTGGCCGCCCATGAGTGGCGATATCAGGATGACTGGATCAAAAAGACCGAAGGTCAGGCCTGATTTTGGCGCGACAGAATATAGGTGATTAATGAGCACAAGACTGCCTGCGCCAGGCATGTTTCTGGCAATTACTTGCGGCTGCCCCGGAATGTGCCGACCGATGAACCTCGCTAACATGCGTCCATACGCATCATAACCGCCACCGGCGGAGAGGCCGATGAGCATTTCGACGGTCTTCCCGTTAAACGCCCCTTCCTGCTGTGAGAGGGCGGCCTGCTGGCCGCCGCTTGCCGTTAATATTGCTCCCGCGACGAAAACGGATCTAAAGATCTGATTATCCACAGCGTCCTCCAACGTCATTGCGTTCTTCTCAGAACTCCCAAGCTTTATTGCCTTGCTTGCCTAAATGCTTCGACCTTCTCAATTGTTGAAGGAGGGGAGGTAGATCAGAGATCCATGGATCAAGGCTCGATAGCCTTCTTGGCCTTATTTAGAAGGTCGGACGGATAAGTTGCGATTTGATTTAACATGGCCATCACTTCATCTGCTGAGGCTGGGTCAATATCCAGTCCCGCTTTCTTCGCCTCATCACGAAAATCCGGATCTTTGGCGGTCGCGAGTAGCGCCGCCTGAAGAGCTTTGAGGCGCTGCGTGGGAATGTTTGGCGGCCCAGCGAGGGGTCGCCCTAACAGCAACTGACCGAAGTGAAAGTTTAACACCGCGCGATCTTCATCATTTTTCGCAAAATCGTATACTGAAGGGATATCGCCGAATTCTTTCGATCGGCGACTGCCCATCTGAATGAAGAGCTTAATTCGTCCGTCTTTTAACTCCGATGGGAACACGGACTTGACCGATGATCCTGGCAGCCCGCAAATTCCGTTTACTTCGCCTCGTTGCATGGCGACATTAATTTCCCGAGTTCCCGGATACCCGGAAATAAGCGTGACTTTCGCATTCAGCACATTCCGCAGAATCATTGGATGTTGATAGGTAATCGCACTGGGCGATGTGCTGCCAATGATGGTCTCCTTCTTCAACATCTCTTCAAAGGTCGTCGCTGAGTCGCCCTGGTTTCTGACCGCGCAATAAATTACATCTTGCGACAGACTCCCGATCCAACTGAAGTTCCTCAGATCAAACGCCGCAGCCTTGTTTCCTAATAGTGACTCCATAGCTGCTGCAGAGGCAAACATAGCCAGAAACAGGCCATCAGGGGCGGCCCTATTGTATGTATAGTTGGCCGCGATCAGGGATCCGGCGCCCGGCATATTAGCCGGCACGACGTTGGGGTTGCCCGGCACGAACCGTCCGAAATGGCGGGCAAGCACCCTCGTATACGTGTCGTAACCTCCTCCAGGTGGGAACCCGACGACCAAAGAGATTGTCTTCCCCTTGTAAAATTCTGTGACCGCTTGTGCGTTCGAAACACCAGACGGGATGATTCCAGCGAAAGACACAGCCGCTGCAGCGATAGTCCTTGTCATTCCTTGCATCGGAGGACTCCCTTTTTTATGTTGCTTCGAGCCCATTGGCATTGGCGTAGGCGCGGACGGCGCCCGGGTGGAGCGTCACATCGTCAAATTGGAGGAGCGCGAAAAGCTCACTCGCGCTCATGCTTATCAGGTCATGGAGACCTGCAAAAAGCGGATTCAAAGTTCCAAGTGCAACAGCATTGTCTATGATGGTCTGTGCGATAGTGCTGACGAGGTCGTCGCTACAGCGGGCATGCGCGACCAGAAGGTTAACTACACCCAGTTGCGGGATATCCTCAATTAGTCCGGGGATAGCTCCCTTCCTCATGAGAACAGGACGATCGTATGGGATTGCGTGCCAAGCGGCGTTAATTTCGTCGGAGTCAAAACGCAGGATGCGCAAAGGCACACGCTGGCACAGATCCGTCATAACTCTATTGGGAATAGGACGTTGATACTGCGCATCGACGTCACCCGCCACGAGCATTTCCGCGCCTTCAGCGAAGTCGACATAAACTCGTTCAAGGTCATGGGGGCCCATTCGCAGCGCGTTGAGAACGGCGTCAGCATGTGGGGTCATTCCACTCGTCCGAAGACCGATTGCGAGTTTCCTCCCGCGGAGGTCTGCAACCTTAGTCAACGGAGAATCAGCGCGCACGATAAAGAAATTGGGACCGATGTTCATCGGCGCAACAGTTTTCAGGTCCAGAGAACGTGAAAATGGCGTCGTCCCTCTCTTGGCGGCAGCAACCCATGGCGCCGATATGAAGGCGAAGTCCAGATCACCAGATTCGAGCCGGTGAGCATTTTCGATACTAGCGCCCAAGTGGGATTCAACCACCTCTACATTTGGCAACGAAGGGACAGAAGCAAAACACTTCTTCAAAGCGAGGGCTTGCGTATAAAATGTTCCACCGATTTCGCTCGCACCTATTCGGATGGTCATTCACATATCCTTGCGTGGCTTGTCATATCGATTATCGCTTCGCTCGATTTTGTGGAGGAGCTACGCTGCGGTGCTAAGTCCCAGTCTGATCGACGCAAAGTAAATTATAGGATATGTCTATCGATAAACAGGGTCCTTCAATGTCCCTGACCGTTAACGCTCAGACGGTGTCTTCGTCACAAATAAACAAGCCTTGCTTGATCAAATACGGATGTCTTGGACAAACAAGCTTGTCGATATCTCGTGTCCCCGCCCGCTTGCCTTAGCCCGCTGATAAACCTTGCCCGCGATTTCGAAAAACTGGGCGCCCTGTAAGTTTTCTCGTTCGGAATATGCAATCTGGTCCGCAGATGTTTTTCCGGGATGTTTGTCGCGGCTCAGGCCTTATGAATTACGCATCAACTCGTTAAACGCCCTGATAGAAGCGCACCGTGTAGCCTACGAGCCCAGACGGACGGTTACGCATCAAGCTTTTCTCGAACGGACCCTGAGGGGCTAGGCAGCCTCTACAATTTTGTCTCTGAACTTCCTGAACTGGAACCTTGGAATTTCTTCGAGCTTTGTGCCGACGATGCGAATGACCCAGGCGTTTTCCGGATGTTCAGTCGAATGAATCTGGCCGGGTCCGTAAGCCTTCGTTTCGCCAACACCGATATCGTACGTTGATAATTTCTCGAGAACCGCGGCGTCATCCGTTTCCGGGTTCACTCGGGAAAATTCCGTCATTCGGGTGAATGCAGATGCATTTCCATAGATGGCCCAGGAATCGCCGTGACTGTGAGGCGTGCCGCGCTTGCCCGCTTCCTGAACGTGCGCGAGAACATAAAAGTCGAGTTTCGGATCATAATACAAAGCACGTTTGCCGAACGGTGTCGTCGCATCGAATGTCGCGTTGACGAAGTCCTGGTTCTTCAAAAGCTCCGACAGCTTTTCAGCAACTTTCTCGATGCGAATCTCTATCGGCCCGCCTGCCGCGATCGTGTCATGCGTGTCCTTGCAAAATGCTTCAAGCGAATAGCCCATCGTATCCTCCTCGGAATTAGGCCTCATTCCTGTTATGCAATTACGATAGGCGATTAGCGCACAGCGTCAAGGCCAGCGCGCCAGCATGACTTGGCAGGCACTAGACGGCCCCTGAATTTGGGTTATCATCTGTGTAACAATCCAGGGAGGACGCCTTGAAGCGCGCAGGCATGGCATCTGTGCTGGCCTACTTTACCCTTTTTTCTGGGGCCGGCTACGCACAGAGCGCCGATCAGTTCTACGTCGGACGCACAATTAACTTGCTAGTCAGCGCCGGATCTGGCGGTGGCTATGACGCATACGGGCGCCTGATGGCTCGTCACATCGTCAAGTACATACCCGGTTCTCCATCAGTCGCCGTCCAGAATTTTACTGGCGCTGGCGGCCTTCGCGCTGCAATTCACATGTCCAGCGTAGCGCCTAAGGATGGTTCGACCATTGCGCTGATACAGAGTACTGCCCTTCTCGCGCCCGTCATGGGAGACGAAAAGCGCTTCGACCCGACGCGGTTTTCCTGGATAGGCAATCTGGCGGAAGAGTTCAGCGTCTGCGCTTCCTGGCATCAATCAAGCATTCGTACCGCGACTGACTTGCTTGCCAAGGAATTCATCGTTGGCGGCTCCGGAGCGGGAACCAGCATGGAATCCTATCCGAAGTTGCTGAACAACATCTTCGGGTCAAAGATAAAGATCATCTCTGGATACAAGGGCGGGGCTGACGTTCTGATTGCGATGGAGCGCGGCGAAGTAGACGGGCGATGCGGCGCGTCGCTTTCCACTTACAAGACCGTCCGACCTGAATGGCTGACATCTGGGAAGATCAACGTGCTGCTGCAGACAAGCCTCAAGAAGGACCCGGCAGCGGGCGACACGCCATGGATCATGGATCTTCCCATGACCGAAAACCAACGATCCACACTTGAGCTCGTCCTCGCGCCCCGGGTCATGCATCGAACTTTCCTTGCGCCGCCCGAGACGCAACCCGATCGTCTCGCCACACTTCGCAAAGCCTTCGCCAGCGCGGTTGGGGACCCTGAATTCATGAATGAAGCAAAGGCGACCGCGCTGGATATTGATTACTCCAGCCCGGAAGAAATCAATCAGTTCGTCCGTCGACTTGCAGGCCTACCGTTACAAATTCGTCATTCGGCGGCTGAAGCCCTGAAGCGCGAGGATCGAACAACAACAGTCACCAAATAAGTTTTCGTCGTATTGCCGAAGCGCATCAGCGCACGAGGCGCAACAATAGGGGTCCATGCATGCGAGCGAGGATTAGATATATCGCGCTTCTCAGCGATTCGCCGGACGATCAGGCTCGGTTCTATTCGCGTTACCTCGAGCTTCAGGAGCTTGGGCGCTCGAACGAAGGCGACGTCTCGATGACGGATGGCTTCTTCAACATCACGTTTCTAAAGCGCCGCCCCGAAATCCAGGATCACCGTAACGAAGTCGGCCTGCATCACATCGGCCTTGAGGTCCCCAGCATTGCTGAAGTTGAAGAGCGCTACCGCGCGCTCCGACCCAACATGCCCATTCTGGACGAGCCCGGCGGTCTGCATTTCGGTGAGCGGCGTATTTTTGACCCGGAAGGAACAGCCATCAGCTTGTCGGAGCGGCCGTTTGGAGTCGACAAGATCGAGGAGCGTCTGCCGCGTATTCGTCACATTGCCTACAATGCGCTGTGGCCCGAGGGCGTTCATAATTTCTTCGTGCTGATGTTCGGCTTCCGTGAACTTGAAGCAAGCTTTGAACGGCGTGAACAGGGACGCCTCAATCGATTTTCGGGAGACGGGTCGACCAATTTCGCCATCCATCCGTTTTTCAACAAGTCGGACGGGCACCAACCCCGTTATGGCGTGAACCACTTCGGCTTTCTTGTGCGCGACGTCGGCGCAAAAGTAACAGAATTGATGGACGAGGCCCCGGCTGAAAAGCGCCCGGCGACCCGCCCCTATGCTGAATATCGCTTCAAGGACCCCGATGAAAACATGGCTGATCTCAGCCAGTCCAAGGGCTGGCAGGTCGACGTCGGAAAATGGGAGAGTGCGGCGTGAGGCGATAAGATGACGACACTGAAACTCGCAATCTCACACTACGACCGTTTTGTGCCGCTGCTTGAAGGGATCGAGGCGCCTGAGGGCTTCGACCTTGATGTGCTGCATGTCAGCCAATCGAACTATGGACGGTACGGCCAGAACCGTCATGAGAGGATGCTTCGCGATCGTGAGTTCGATATCGCGGAAGTATCCTTCTCGTCCTACATCATGGAGCGGTCGCGGTCTAAAGAGTTCACCGCGATCCCTGTGTTTCCGCGTCGCCTTTTCAGCCAATCGCAGATCTGGATCAATGCTACCGGTAGGGTGAAAAAGCCCGAGGATCTCATCGGGAAGCGTGTCGGCTTGAACACGTTCCAGACCACGTTGTCGGTTCTCGCCAAGGGCGATCTTCAATCCGGGTATGGCGTTCCGTGGCGATCAATTGAATGGGTGGTTAGCAAGGAAGAGACGATCGCCTTCGAGAAGGCGGCTGACGTTTCAATCACGGCTGCGCCTGCGCACACGAACATTGGCGAGATGCTGATTCGTGGCGAAATAGATGCGATCTTTCGTCCACACCCGCCGCGGCAGGCGCTGGAGGGCGCGAGCGAAATCAAAAGACTATTCGCTGACCCGAAGGCGGAGGAAGCGCGCTATTTTAAACAACGTGGTTTCTATCCGATCATGCACGTCATGGCGTTTCGCACAGAGGTGCTTGAACGCTACCCGAACGTACGGCAATCAGTAATGGACATGTTCCAGCGGATTGAAGCGACAACCGCACGTTACTACGACGATCCGAACTGGTCGCGTCTCGCATGGGGCCGACTGCATCTCGAAGAAGAGCGGCATCTTCTTGGCCCCAATCTATGGCCGATCGGCATCGAAGAAAATAGAAAGAACATGGAGCAGTTCATCGCCTATTCGCATGACCAGGGATTGCTGCCCGGGAAAGTTTCGGTCGACGAACTCTTCTAGGCATACGCATCCCATCATCAACAAGCTTAAGGCGTCATGATGTAACGAGCTGGAGAGAAGAATGGCAAGTACGTGTCGACGTGCGCTCTATGTGGCAGGTCTATTGGCAGCTCTCACGCCTGGCAACGCCATCGGTCAATCGGTTGAGGACTTTTACAAGTCACGACCGATCACCCTTCAAGTTGGATACGCGCCGGGAGGCGGCTACGACGTTTACGCCAGATTTCTCTCGCGATCATACGGTCAATACCTGCCTGGCAAGCCGAACGTCGTCGTCCAGAATGTTCCCGGGGCCGGTAGCCTTAAACTTGCAAACCAGTTGTACCACTCGGCGCCGCGTGACGGTTCAGTCATAGGCGCAATTGGTCGCGAACAGATTACCGCGCCACTGTTCAAGGTTAAGGGCGCGCAATTCGACGCGACCAAGATAAATTGGCTTGGGACGCTCGACCGCTCTACCAGTCTGTGTGTGGCGTGGCACACAACCGGCGTCACCGAAAATAGGCAATTACTGGATAAGGAGCTCATGTTAGGGGGAACGGGACCGGCCTCGCTGACGGTTGTCCTCCCGACTGCCCTTCGAAATCTCCTCGGTTACAAACTAAAGATCATTCCGGGTTACCCCGGAGGCAACGAGATCGCGCTCGCGCTGGAACGTGGCGAGGTCCAGGGACGATGCGGTTGGTCGTACTCAAGCCTAATGTCAACATACCCAAGCTGGATCAGCGAAGGTAAATTGAACGTACTCGCTGCGGCTTCATCAAAGAGGCTTCCGGAATTGCCGAATGTTCCAACGGTTCTCGAGCTGGCGAATGACGAACGGACGCGGCAAATACTAAGCCTTATTGTTGCGCCGGAGGAGATGGCGCGTCCTTATCTTGCTCCGCTGGATGTGCCAGCCGACAGACTCTCTGCGCTCAGAGAGGGCTTTTCAAAATTGATCCGGGACCCACGCTTCATCAAGGAAGGCCGCGCTTTGGGACTGGAACTCGATCCAGGCGATTGGAAAGAAATGACCGAGGATGTCGCGCGGCTGTATCGGACTCCCGAGGAGATCGTAGCCATTGGCCGTCGCCTCATCGCAGGAGAAGGGCCATAGCGCTAACTCCAGGGTCAAGAACCTTTCGAAGTGTCCTTTCACGCAACCTGACGCAACAAGACGTTTAAGGCATGATCGCGGACGTAGACCTCCGCGTGTTGGGAGTTTCCATGAATCAAGATGTCCTGGTCCTCACCAATGACGACGCCAGCGAGCTCATAGGTATGGGTGAGACCCGGTGGTCAGAGGACGAGATTTTCGCGCGATGACATTAATTGTACGAGCCGAGGACCTTCGCGGGCTGATCTCGCCGCGGGATGCGGTTGAGGCCATTGAGCAAGCCTACCGAACTCTTCCTGACGCGTTGTGACCTTAAATCACCACCAACCCACCATATCGTTTGTAATCGTAATTACAACAATCTGACCCTTAATATCTTCTGGTGCGTTTCTTTTGAATTTGGGGCCCATCATGATCAAGAACGGGGATGTCCCGCTCAATGTTGAAAATTGCGGTTCGGGCCTTGCCTCGTTTGATGATTACGCGGCCTTTGATGTCTCATCAAGTCCGAAGTGGTTGGCGTGATGACGTTGCAGTGCG